>NZ_JAAGPL010000140.1:0-23467 GCF_017104785.1 Burkholderia sp. Ac-20353
TGGGCGCTGTGTTGCTGCTACTTCATGTTCTTTTTTGTTACGACACGGACACCACCGAGCTTCATACCAGTGCCGACACTCTTTCCCTACACCCCGCTCTTCCGATCCGGGGCCGTGCCGCGCCGCGTCGCGTAATGGTTGTCAATGCGGTTGTCGATGTTGTCGCCGATGTTGTCGCCGATGCGCGGCGCATCGACGGTGCGGGCGGCCGATGCATCGACACCCGGCGCGGCGGCACGCAGCCGCGCGAGGATCGCGTTACGGGCGCTCATTGGTCGTCTCCGCGCAGCGACGCGGCGCCGGCCGTGCGGCGCCACAGGAAGCTCGCGAGATGCTCGACCGGCAGCGGCGCGCCGGCCTTCGCGGCCGCGTGGCCGATGTTCAGCAGGCAGCCGCAATCGGCGGACACGAGCCGGTCGCAGCCGGTCGCGCACGCCGACGCGACCTTGTCGTGCACCATTGCGCCGGAGATGTCGGGATGTTTCAGCGAGAACGTGCCGCCGAAGCCGCAGCATTCGGATTCGCGTTCGTGTTCGATGCGGGACACGCCCGGCAGCGCGTCGACGAGCGCGACGCCGTGTGTGCGCGTACCCATTTCGCGGCGCGCCGCGCACGACGTGTGCAGCACCACACGCTCGTCCGGCTGAGCAGCGGCGGCGGCAGCGGTGATCGCGTCGACGCGCACGTCGAGCACATGGACGAGGAATTCGGCGAATTCGTACACGCGCTCGGCGATCTCGCGCGCCTTCGGGCCGTTGACGGGATCGTCGGCGAACAGCGCCGGCCAATGGTGCCGCATCATGCCGGCGCACGACCCGGACGGGACGATCACGGGCCACGGCTTCGTGAACAGGTCGAGCTGCGCGGCCGCGACGCGGCGCGCTTCGTCGGGATTGCCGCTGCTGTACGCAGGCTGGCCACAGCAGCTCTGGCCGCGCGGATAGTGGACGGTCAGGCCCTCGCGCTCGAGGAGCCGCACCGCGTCGAGGCCCGCGTCGGGGACGAACAGGTCGACCAGGCAGGTCGCGAACAGATAGACGTCCGCGGGCGCGGCCGGTGGATACTGCCTTTCGTTCATGTCTCGCTCCAGGGGGACGCCTGCCCGGCACGCGGGACGGCGGTTTCGCTGCATAATTCCTGCGACGGCGCGTTAGCTCAAATTGGTTGGGCCAATCGGCGCCGCGCGCATTCTGGAGACCCGACGATGGCAGCGATGACGGCGCGTGGCCGGACCGAACTGGTGATGCGGAAGATCGAGACGGCGCTGCTCGACGGCACGTGGCCGGCCGGCGCGCGCCTGCCGGCCGAGCGGGTGCTCGCGCAGCAATACGGCGTCGCGCGAAACACGATCCGCGAGGCGACCCAGCGGCTCGTCGCGCGCGGCCTGCTGCAGAGCCGGCGTGGCGCGGGCGTGTACGTGACGGACCAGTTGCGCGCGGGGATCGCGTCGCCGTGGGGGCAGCTCGTCGCCGACCATCCGGCGCTGCGCGACGACATCCTCGAGTTTCGCCGCGTGCTCGAGGGCGCGACCGCGTATTTTGCGGCGCTGCGCGCGGACGCGAACGACCGGCGCCGGATCCGCGCGCTGATGCGCGAGCTCGAAACCGCGCACGCGAACGACGACAAGGCGGTCGAGGCGGCGACCGACGCGAAGCTGCACGAGGCGATCGCGCTCGCGTCGCACAACACGATGTTCCTGCACCTGCATACGAGCGTGATCGGCATGCTGCGCGAGCACATCTCGATCAACGTGGCGGGGATGACCGAGCACGACGAAGGCGCGTCGGACCAGTTGCTGCTGCAGCACCGGATCGTCTGCGACGCGATCTGCGCGCACCGCCCCGAGGAGGCGCGCACCGCGATGCAGACGCATATCGACCACGTGCGCCGCCATTTCGAGCAAAGCGGCGACGCGGGCTGAGATTGGTCGGACCACAGTGGCTCGCGCGGTGTGCGGCGGCCGTTTCCGACTGCTGCGTGTTCATGCGCTGCCGGGCGGCGACTCGTTATGAGGGTCTGTCCACGGTGGTGGCGGGGCGCTCGCGGCTCGGGTGCAGCATTCGCCGTGCATTCGCCGATTCGCCGGCCGGCATGGGCACGCGCCGATTCCGTGCCAGAACGATTCGGTGATCGCCGCCATTCCGGTGGATTCAGAAAGGTGATATGGTTGTGCGCGCAACGATCTACGGATCGTGACGGTGCTGCCGGATCCGTCGCGCACGACGCGCGGCCCGTCTGTCAGCGATATGCAACGCGCCGGCCAGCACGGCCGCCGGCGCCAGGAGACGACGTGCGAGGCCACCGCGGTGCGGCCCGGCCCGCGCCTGCTCAACCGGAGCCCCCGCATGCATCACGTACCGAACCAGCCGTTTTCCCGTCCCGCCCGATTTTCCGAAGCCGAATGGCAGGCGCGCGTGCAGCTCGCGGCCGCGTACCGCATCTTCGACCATCTCGGCTGGACCGAGCTGATCTACAACCACATCTCGCTACGCGTGCCGGATGCGGACGGGCACTTCCTGATCAATCCGTTCGGCCTGCATTACCGCGAGGTGTGCGCGTCGAACCTCGTCAAGATCGACATCGACGGCAACGTGATCGGCCATTCCGACTGGCCGATCAATCCGGCCGGCTTCACGTTTCACAGCGCGATCCACGCGGCGTTGCCCGATGCGCACTGCGTGATGCACGTGCATACGACGCCCGCGATGGCCGTGTGCTGTTCGCGTGACGGGCTGTCGTTCTCGAACTTCTATGCGGCGCAGCTATACGGCAAGGTCGCGTATCACGACTTCGAGGGGATCACCGTGCATCTCGACGAAGGCCGGCGGATCGTCGCGAGTGCGGGCGGGCGGCCCGTGCTGCTGCTGCGCAATCACGGGCCCGTCACGATCGGCCGCACGCTCGCCGAGACCTTCTCGCTGATGTGGCTGCTCAACCGCGCATGCGAAGTGCAGGTCGCGACGCATGCGATCGGCGACGCGTTGCCGATCGCGCCGCCGGTGCTCGAAGCCTGTGTGCGCGACTCGTTGAACTTCGATCCGAAGCACGGCGTCGGCCAGGATGCGTTCGACGCGCTGCAGCGCATCGTCGACCGCGCCGATCCCGGCTACCGGAGCTGACGCGATGCACGCGCCCGCGCCCGCGCCCGCGTTCGATTCGGATGCCGTGCCTGCGGCGGCCGCGCGCCGCGCTCAGAAACGATAGCCGACGCCGGCCTGGATCACGTCGGTGTCACGGTCGTAGCGCGTGACGACCCGGTTCCACGTGACGCGCGTGAGCCAGCGGTCAGAGAGCCGGTAGCTGGCGGAGATCGACACGATCCCCGACACGCCGCCGTCGCCGGGGCCCGGCTGACCCTGCACGTTGCGCTGATTGACCGTGAAGTAGGCACCCGCGCCGGCCGACAGCGTGAGCTTGTCGTCCAGGAACGCGCGCGTCAGCCAGAACTGCGACGCGACACCGTTGCGGCGCACTGACTGCTTCGCGCCTTCGTACATCCATGTTGCGGTCCAGTCGACCGTGCTGGTGAGGCCGCGCCGGTATTCGACGCTGCCGCCGAGCGTCGACGGCGACGAGCGGCTGTTCAGGATCGTCTCGCCGAGCATCGCGGTCACTTCGTTGTTCGTGACTTTGCCCGTGCGCAGCAGTGGCGTGTCGCGCGGGCCCGGCGTACCGGGCGCGTCGAGCTGGTAGCCGATGCCGAACATCAGCGACGTGGTGTTCGGGCCGCGGAACACCTGCGAGCGATTCAGCTGCAGCTGCGTGACCCAGCGATCGGACGTGTAATAGGCGGCGCGCACGCTCATCAGCACGCCCCAGCCGTGCGAGTTCGAATAGCCTTCGCCCGCGCCGGCCGGCGTCGTGTCGAAGTAGCGGTACGGTCCCGCACCGGCCGACAGCACGAAGCGGCGGTTCTCGAGCGGCCAGCGGCCCCAGAACTGGACGGCCTGGCCGTCGCGGTGGTGATTCGGGATGTGGCCTTCGTTGTACCAGGTGAAGCCGAGCGCGGTGTGCGGGCTCAACCCCTCCTGATAATCGAACGCCCACGCATACGAGCGGCCGCCACCACCCCAGAGCGAGCCGCCGAACAGTGCGAATTCCTGCGCGGACGCGGGCGCCGCATGCAGCGCGGCGACCGAGAACAGTCCGGCCGCCAGCGGGCGAAGACGGCGCGGTGAGGGCAGGGGGAGCGTCAGGCGTCGGTCCGGCACAGCAGGTTTTCCTTCAATTACGTTACAGCCGGGATTCTCGCGTGTCGGCGCGCATACGTCGAGCCGCGGGTCGTGAATCGCGTGTTACGGCATATGACGGTGACGCTTGTTTCGTGTCGGATCGGGCAGTCAGGGGGGGCGGGGTTCGACGCTGAGGATCGAAGCGCGGGGTCGCCAATTCGTTGATTCGTTATGCTTGACGATCGGGGTGGCGATCGCGGACCCGGCATGCCCGATCCGCGTGTCGCAAAAAAAACGCGGCCGGGTGGCCGCGTGAATACTCGCAGACTCCTTCGGACGAAGGAAACAAGCAACTGTGAGACGGAGTGTATCGAAAGGCCGCGTGCGGATTCAGGTGTCCGCTTGCAAAGGTCCTTTCCTCGCTGCGGCAGGCTGGCCTCGACGAATCGCCGGCGTGCTGCCCGATCGGCGGCGATCGACTAACATGAGCGATATGTCCCCCGTCGGGTGGCGTCCAACGTCGTACAAGGAGATTTCATGCCGAAGCTGCGTTTCCTTCAGGTCGCGTTACTCGCGGGCGTGCTGGCTGCCGGCAGCGCTGCGGCCGAAACCGTCCACCTGTCCGCCAACCTGCAGCCTTCGAGCGAAGTGCCGCCCACCACCAGCCACGGTTCGGGTAACGTCGACGCGACTTACGACACGGCCACGCACACGCTGCAATGGTCGATCGCGTACAAGGACCTGACCGGCCCCGCGATCGCCGCGCATTTCCACGGGCCGGCACCCGTCGGGCAGAACGCCGGCGTGCAGGTGCCGATTCCGAAGGACGGCCTTGCGAGCCCGATCAAGGGTTCGAAGGAGCTGAACGACGAGCAGGTGACCGACCTGATGGCCGGCAAGTGGTACTTCAACGTCCACACGAAGGAGCATCCGTCCGGTGAGATCCGCGGGCAGGTGCTGCCGGCGGGCTAGGGCGCTTCGCGTTTGATATAGAGGCTCCGTTCGAGCGGCACGGGAACGATCGCACGTACCATCGACACATTCGCGTAACGGAGTAACGGAATGTGGGAGTGCGTCCGATGAGTTGGCAAAGCAAGTTCGCCTGCTGGCTGCTGCGCTGGCAGTTCCGTCCCGAGACGATGCGTCCCACGCTCGATCCCGCGCGGGCACGGCGCTTTACCGATTTGCGGATGGTTGTGCCGCGCCGCGCGCCATCGGGCTATCGGCTGCGCCAATGCTACGGCCCGAACGACGCGCCGCTGCGCGGCGAGTGGCTCGACCGCGTCGACGGACGGTCCGGGCAGGGGGCCGGGCCGGCCGGCGGACGCACGCTGCTGTATTTCCACGGCGGCGGCTATTACTTCTGCTCGACGAAGACCCATCGTCCACTCGTGTTCGGGCTGACGAAGCGCGCGGGCGTGCGCTCGTTCTCGCTCGACTACCGGCTCGCGCCGGAAACCCGCTTCCCGGGCGCGCTCGACGACGCGCTGGCCGCCTATCGCCGGCTGCTCGAACTCGGCACGCCGGCTGAGTCGATCGTGCTCGGCGGCGATTCGGCCGGTGGCGGGCTCGCGCTCGCGATGCTCGTCGCGTTGCGCGATCGCGGCGAGCCGCTGCCGGCCGGCGCGATCCTGTTCTCGCCGTGGACCGATCTCGCGGCGACGGGCGACACGCTGCGCACGCACGACGGCCTCGATCCGATGTTCGCCAGCGCGGCGTTCCCGAAGGCGGCGAAGCTGTATCTCGGCGACACGCCGCCGACGCATCCGTACGCGTCGCCGCTTTATGCGGATTTCACGGGGTTGCCGCCGCTCTTCATCCAGGCCGGCAGCACCGAGGTGCTGCTCGACGATGCGCGTCGCGTCGCCGACAAGGCGAAGGCGGCCGGCGTGCAGGTCGAGATCGAGGTCTGGCCGGAGATGCCGCACGTGTGGCAGCTGTATGCGCCGATGGTGCCGGAGTCGCGGCAGGCGCTCGACCGCGCGGCCGCGTTCCTGCGCCGCGTCGCGGTCGAGCGCGCGGTTCAGCGTGCAGGCGAGGCGTCGATCGCCTGATACGCAGCCTTGACGGCCGCGGTGCCGTACTTGCGCTCGAGCCGGCGCACGGTGAAGTGGCCGTGCGCCATCTGCTGGAAGTGATCGATGAACAGCGTGTTGACGGTCGCGCCGAGCACCGCGCCGATCGCCGGGATCGACTTGGCCGCCATCTGCTCGGTCACCTGCACCGAAAACCGCGACGCGACGGTCTGCACGAGCTTGAACACGGCCGCCGAGCCGTGCGCGGCGATGCCCTTGGTCGTGATGTCCGACGACGCCTTCGAGATCGCCTGCGCGAGCGCGCCGCGCAGCACGAAGTAGCCGAGATCGGCTTCCTCTTCCTTCCTGTCCGGGTTGCCGCCCATCCCGAGCACGGCGAGGCATTGCAACTGCGTATCGACCGACGTCAGGTCCTCGCCCTCGCTGCGCGCGATATCGCACACCGAGCGGAAGATCAGCGTCGTCGTCACCGGCAGCTCGACCGGCAGCGCGACGAAGCCGAACGCGCCGCCCGCGGCGCCCGTCGTCGCGACCGCGAGCTTGTGCAGCAGGTTGCTCGGCTTGTCGTGCGCGTCGGATTCCGCGGCCGGCGGCCTGCCGAGCGTGCGCAGCGCGAGACCGAGGCACTTGCGCAGCGCGAGCTGGGTCGCGTCGTTGATCTTGCCGGTCGCGAAATCCGGCAGCCTGCCGATCATCTTCTCGATCGGCGTACCGAGCAGGCTCGTCAGCTTCAGCGTCAGCGACGGGCTTTCCAGCACCTGCTTCGCGTGCCGCAACGCGTCCCGGTCGTCTTCAGACAGCGTGGTCGCAACGCCGGTCGAAATCGGTTCCATCTTTCTCCTTCGCGGCTCGGCCGGAATGCCGGCCGCCAGCTAGATTACCGCACCCATGATAGAATTTTCAGATTGTTTGACCCGTCAAAAGTTGCGCCAACAAAAAATGGCCATCCATACCGCTGCCCACCATTCGAGCGGGCAAGTCCTGCCGTTCCGTGAATCGCTGCTCGCGATGATCGGCATCTCGTTCGTGACGATGCTCGTCGCGCTCGACCAGACCGTCGTCGGCACCGCGCTGCCGACGATCGTCGCCGAACTGAAAGGTTTCGACCTGTATGCGTGGGTCGCAACCTCGTACCTGCTGAGCTCGGTGATCACCGTGCCGATCTTCGGGCGGCTCGGCGATTACTACGGGCGCAAGCCGTTCGTGATCGCGTCGATCGTGCTGTTCACCGC
This sequence comes from Burkholderia sp. Ac-20353, assembly GCF_017104785.1. Classification (NCBI taxonomy): domain Bacteria; kingdom Pseudomonadati; phylum Pseudomonadota; class Betaproteobacteria; order Burkholderiales; family Burkholderiaceae; genus Burkholderia; species Burkholderia sp. Ac-20353. The sequence continues at coordinate 7,441 of NZ_JAAGPL010000140.1, forward strand.
CGCATCGGTGCTGTGCGGGATGGCCAACGACATGCTGTACCTCGTGCTCGCGCGCGGGCTGCAGGGCATTGGCGGCGGGATGCTGGTCGGCACCGCGTTCGCGTGCATTCCGGACCTGTTTCCCGATTCCGTCGTGCGGCTGCGCTGGCAGGTGATGATGAGTTCGGCGTTCGGCATCGCGAACGCGATCGGGCCGTCGCTCGGTGGCGTGCTGACCCAGTCGTTTGGCTGGCGCTCGGTGTTCTACGTGAACCTGCCGGTCGGCCTGCTGTCGCTGCTGTTCGTCTGGCGCTACCTGCCGCACCTGCGGCACGTCGAGCATCGGGAAAAGATGCGGCTCGACTGGCCGGGCGCGGTGCTGATCGCGCTGTCGCTCGGCTCGCTGCAACTGTTCGTCGAATGGCTGCCGAAATACGGTGTCGCGGGCTGGCCGACGCTGCTGCTCGTGATCGCGCTCGCCGCCGGCATCGGGCTGTGGCACTGGGAAAAGCGCTGCGCGCAGCCGATCCTGCCGTTCGACATGTTCGGCAACCGCGCGCTGTCCGCACTCTTCGTGCTCGCGATGCTCGCGGGCTTCTCGATGTTCTCGCTGCTGTTCTACGCGCCGCTGCTGTTCCAGGGCGGCTTCGGGATGTCGCCGAAGGAGGCCGGGCTCGTGATCACGCCGCTCGTTGTGTTCATCACGATCGGCAGCATCATGAACGGCCGCGTCGTGACGCGCATCCGCAACCCGAACGCGATGCTGCAAGTGGGCTTCGTGCTGTTCGCGATCGCGTGCGCCGGCGTCGTCGTCGCGACGCACGACACGCCGCGCTGGCTGCTGATGGCGCTGATGGTCTCGGGCGGCGTCGGCCTCGGCTTCGTGCTGCCGAACCTGACGGTGTTCGCGCAGCAGACCGCCGGACGCGAGCATCTCGGCATCGCGACGGCGCTGCTGCAGTCGCTGCGGATGGTCGGCGGGATGGTCGGCACCGCGCTGACGGGCACGCTCGTCAACCAGATGTACGCGGGCGGCGTGCGCAACGCGCTTTCGGCCGACCATGCGCTGCAATGGCATGCGCAGCTCGCCGATCCGCAGATCCTGATCGACCGCGCGGCGCAGGGCGGTCTCGTCGCGGAGCTGACGCGGGCCGGGCATAATGGCGCGCTGCTGCTGGAGGCGGCCCGCGAATCGCTCGTCAGCGCGATTCACGTGGGCGTCGCGATGGCGGCCGTCGTCGCCGTGTATTCGGTGTGGCAATGCCGCCGCGTGCCGCCGATCGCGCTGCGGCGCAAGATCGAACCGCACGTCGCGGCAGATTGATTGAAGGAACAGAATTCAGCGCATGGAAGAACAGGACCGCGTCGCGATCTTGCAGCAATTCGGACGGACGTATCGCGCGTTCATGACCGCGTTCGAGACTCACGTCGGCCAGCCGATGCCGCGCTGGCGCATCATGGTCGCGCTCCACTCGATGAACGGCCACGCGTCGCAGAAGCGGCTCGTCGAAGTGCTGCGGATCGACCCGGGTGCGCTCACGCGCCAGCTGAAGGCGCTCGACGCGCTCGGCTGGATCGAGCGCGAATCCGACGCGCGCGATAATCGCGTGACCAACGTGACGCTGACCGCCGCCGGGCACGCGGCGTTCGATGCGTGCCTGCCGCGGCGCAAGGCGTTTTTCGACGAGACGGTCGCGCAGCTCCCGGACGACGTGCTGAATGCGCTGTCGGGCGCGCTCGCGATGCTGGAGGCGCGGATCGCGGAAGTCGGCACGCAGCCGGCGGCGCGCTGAACGGGCGCGGTTCGCCGCCCGCGCCGCCGTCCACTTCGTTACAGCTCGATGCGCGTGCCGAGCAGCGCGAGGAATTGCGCGAGCCACGCCGGGTGCGCGGGCCACGCGGGCGCGGTGACGAACGGTGCATCGGTGACGGCCGCGTCGACCGGAATGTCCGCATATTCGCCGCCCGCGAGCTTCACTTCGGGCGCGCACGCGGGGTAGGCCGAGATCCGCTTGCCGCGGATCACGTCGGCGGCCGCGAGCAGTTGCGCCGCATGGCAGATCGCCGCGATCGGCTTGCCGGCCGCCGCGAACTCACGCACGAGCGCGATGACTCTCGGATCGAGACGCAGGTATTCGGGCGCGCGGCCGCCCGCGATCGCGAGCGCGTCGTAGCGCGCCGCGTCGACGTCGTCGAACGCCGCATTCAACGTGAACTGATGGCCCGGCTTCTCGGTGTAGGTCTGGTCGCCCTCGAAGTCGTGGATCGCGGTCTTGATCTTGTCGCCCGCCCGCTTGCCCGGACACACCGCGTCGACGTGGTGGCCGACCGCCTGCAGTGCCTGGAACGGCACCATCGTTTCGTAGTCTTCGGCAAAATCGCCAGTCAGGAACAGGATCTTCTTTGCGGCCATGGCTTTCTCCAGTGTCGACCGGAGTGAGCGCCTTTGCGCTTGCTCGGGTCCGATACAAAGTGGAAGGGGCGTGCGGGCCGGTTCGCGCCGATCGTCGCTGACTGGCGAGAACGGGCCCGAGGACGAAAGCGCAGTGTACCCCGGCGCATCGAAGTCGGGATGACGGCGGCATGACGGCGGCCGCCCCGTTGCGGGACGGCCGATACCCAGCCGCAGCCGGTCAGAAGAACGTCTCGATCACTTCCTTCACGCGGAACTGCGGATCGAGGACGAGCAGCTGGCGCCACTTGTCGAACGTCAGGCACGGGTGCGAGATGTCGAACGCGACCATGTCGCCGACCTTCAGGTCCGCGCCGGGCGGGATCTGCAGGTACGCGTGCTGGTCCATCAGGCCCGTGATCGCCCAGCCTTCGCTCGCGGCGACGTCGCGCGGCGCGGTGTCGCGGCCCGGGCGGAAATGGCGGGCCGGCTCGGGCAGGCCCGCGTCGAACGCCGAGTCGCGCTTGCCGAGCGCGACGATCGCGCGATCCGGCTCAGGGATCGACTGCACATACGCCCACAGCTGCAGCGCGGGCAGCAGGCCTTCGCCCATCTTGCGTGCGATCGGGTTGCGCGCGAACACGCCGGTCTGCGCATGCTTGTAGATGCCGACATCGTGCGTCAGGTAGCAGCCCGGACGCAGCACGACTTCCGCGAAGCCCGCGTCGGATGCCTTCGCGAACTCCTCCGCGACCACGTCGTACCACGCCGAACCCGCGCCGGACAGGATCGCCGGCGTGCGTGCGAAGCGGCCGGCGGCGGCGAGCTCGCGCGTCAGCGCGACTGCGTGCTGCAGGAACGCGCGGATCTCGCCTTCTTCCTTCAGCACGCCTTCATAGAGCTCGATACCGGCGAGCTTCAGCGTGTCCGGATAACGGGCGAGCGCGGCGAGCACCGCATCGCGCTGCGCGTCGTCGCGAATGCCGGTGCGGCCGCCCGGCACGCCGAGCTCGAGCAGCACGTTGAGCGATTTCTTCGCTTCACCGAAGAAGCGGCCGAGCTGGTCGATCCCGTCGACCGAGTCGACGAGGCAGAAGAACTCGAACTCGGGGTCCGCGAGCAGTTCCGCGATGATCGTCATGTTGTGACGGCCGACCAGCTGGTTCGCGAGCAGCACGCGCCGCACGCCGCCGTGATACGCGGCCTGCGTCTGGTGCGCGGTCGCGAGCGTGATGCCCCACGCGCCGGCGTCGAGCTGGCGGCGGAACAGCTGCGGCGCCATCGTCGTCTTGCCGTGCGGCGCGAACTTGACGCCGTACTCCTCGACGAACGCCTGCATCCATTTCAGGTTGTGCTCGATGCGGTCCTCGTACAGCACCGCGGCCGGCAGGCTGACGTCTTCCGCGAGCAGGTTCCACTCGAGGCGGCCCGCGTCGGCGAGCGGCACGCTCGCGCTCGGCAGATTGCCGAGGCCCTTGCCAAACGGATCGATCGTCGCGTCCTGATAGTTTGTAACTTTCATGTCATCCCGCTCCATCATCGCTATGTATTGCACCGAAGTTGACACGCCGATGGTACAGAAAGTAGCATCGGTGCGGTAATGTTATTTAGTAACATGGTGCGCCGCAACCGAACCCGCAGATGAATACGCCCGCTGCCCCGTCTTTCGTTCCGCCGGCTAACGAGCCCGCAGAGCCCGCAGAGCCACCGGTCGCCCAACCGGTCGCCCAACTGGTCGTCGACATCGTCGCCCGGATCGCCGAATGCGCGCCGGAGCTGCGCGACGCCGAGCGCAAGGTGGCCGCGTTCATCCTCGCCGATCTCGCGCGCGCCGCGCATGCGAGCATCGGCGCGCTCGCGCGCGACGCGCAGGTGAGCGTCGCGACGGTCACGCGCTTCGCGAAGGCGGTCGGCTGCCGCGACGTGCGCGAACTGAAGCTGCTCGTCGCGCAGGCGGCCGCCGTCGGCCAGCGCTTCCTCGCGCCGTCGGACGCCGCGCGCGCCGGCGATGCGAAGCCGAACCCCGCGTCGGTCGTCTACGACGAGATCCAGGTCGCGCTCGCGCACAACCATCAACTGCTGCGCCAGACGTCGTTCGACGCGGCCGCCGACCAGCTCGCCGGCGCGAAGATGATCTACGTGTACGGGCAGGGCGGCGGGTCGACCGCGCTCGCCGACGAGCTGCGTTTCCGGCTCGTGCGCTTCGGCCGGCCGGTCGCGAGCTACCAGGACAGCGTGCTGCAGCGGATGGTGTCGGCGACGCTGTCGAAGGATGCCGCCGTCGTCGCGCTGTCGGTGAGCGGGCGGGTGCCGGAGCTGCTCGAGAGCTGCGCGCTCGCGAAGCGCTACGGCGCGACGGTGATCGCGGTCACCGCGCCGGCGTCGCCGCTCGCGCAGCTCGCCGACCACCTGATTCCGGTCGTCGCGTTCGAGACCGATTTCATTTTCAAACCGTCGACATCGCGCTACGCGATGATGATGGCCATCGACGTGCTCGTCACCGGCGTCGCGCTGCGGCTCGGCGACGGGTGCCGGGAATCGCTGCGCCGGATCAAGCATGCGCTCGATGCGCACCGCGGCGGCGGAGACCGTCAACCGCTAGGAGACTGACCATGCATTCGCATCCCGAAGCCGCCGATACGCTGATCGTTGGTGCACTGCTGTACGACGGCACCGGCGCGCCGCCGGTCGAGCGCGACGTCGCGATCCGCAACGGCATGATCGCGGCGATCGGCAATCTGTCGAACTGGCTGGCCGAGGAGGTCGTCGAAGCGAACGGCCGCGCGCTCGCGCCGGGCTTCGTCGACGTGCACACGCATGACGACACGCATGTGATCCGCTCGCCGCAGATGCTGCCGAAGATCACGCAGGGCGTGACGACCGTGATCGTCGGCAACTGCGGGATCAGTGCGTCTCCGGTCACGCTCGCGGGCGATCCGCCCGACCCGATGAACCTGCTCGGCGAGCGCGATGCATTCCAGTATCCGACCTTCGCCGACTATGTCGCGGCGGTGAACGACGCGCGGCCGGCCGTCAACGTGGCCGCGCTCGTCGGCCACACCGCGCTGCGCAACAACCAGATGGACCGCCTCGACCGCGCGGCGACCGACGCGGAAATCGCCGGCATGCGCGCGCAGCTCGAGGAAGCGCTCGCGCACGGCGCGCTCGGGCTGTCGTCGGGCCTCGCGTACGGCTCCGCGTTCGCGGCGCCGACCGAAGAGGTGATGGCGCTTGCCGAGCCGCTCGCGAACGCGGGTGCGCTGTACACGACGCACATGCGCACCGAGTTCGACGCGATCCTCGACGCGATGGACGAGGCGTATCGCGTCGGCCGCCATGCGCAGGTGCCGGTCGTGATTTCGCACCTGAAATGCGCGGGCCCGTCGAACTGGGGGCGTAGCACCGAGGTGCTCGCGTCGCTCGAGGGCGCGCGCCGCTACCAGCCGGTCGGCTGCGACTGCTATCCGTACAGCCGCAGCTCGTCGACGCTCGATCTCAAGCAGGTGACGGGCGACATCGACATCACGATCACGTGGTCGGAGCCGCACCCGGAAGTCGCGGGCAAGCTGCTGAAGGCGATCGCGGCCGACTGGGGCGTGACCGAGCAGGAAGCCGCGCAGCGGATCCGGCCGGCGGGCGCCGTGTACCACAACATGTCCGAGGACGACGTGCGCCGGATCCTGTCGCATCCGGCGACGATGGTCGGCTCGGACGGGCTGCCGAACGATCCGCTGCCGCACCCGCGGCTGTGGGGTGCGTTCCCGCGCGTGCTCGGGCACTACGCGCGCGACACGGGGCTGCTGCCGCTCGAGGAGGCGATCCGCAAGATGACGTCGCTGTCCGCACGCCGCTTCGGGATCGCCGGGCGCGGCGAGGTGCGTGTCGGCTTCCACGCGGACCTCGTGCTGTTCGATCCCGATCGCGTGATCGACGCGGCGACCTTCGACCGGCCGCAGCAGCCCGCGCATGGCATCGACGCGGTGTGGGTCAACGGCGTGCTGACTTACCGCGACGGCCAGCCGACGGGCGAGCGTGCAGGCGGCTTCGTCGCGCGCGGCGCGCGGGCGCAGGCGAGCACCGACGCGGCGTTCTGACGCGCGGCTTTTGTACAGATTTTCCGCGCGCGCCGCGACCGGCGCGCGCATCCGTAACCGAGAACAGGAGTGAAACGATGAAGCGATATGGCGTAGGCGAAGCGAAGGGCACGGGCGGCCAGGTGATGCCGTTTGCGCGTGCGGTCGAAGCCGACGGCTGGCTGTACGTGTCGGGCCAGACGCCGATGGTGAACGGCGAGGTGGTCGAAGGCGGGATCGTCACGCAGTCGAAGCAGACGATCGAGAACGTGATCGCGATCCTGAAGGAAGCCGGCTACGGCCTCGAGCACGTCGTGCGCTGCGGCGTGTGGCTTGACGACGCGCGCGATTTCGCGTCGTTCAACAAGGTGTTCGTGTCGTACTTCGGCGAGCATCCGCCGGCACGCGCGTGCGTGCAGTCGAGCATGGTGATCGACTGCAAGGTCGAGGTCGACTGCATCGCTTACAAGGCGCCGGCGAAGTAACGCAGCCGCGCTTCCCCGCGCACAGGAAAACAGCCCCGGTCGGCTTGCGCTGACCGGGGCTGTTTTTTTTGCGGCTTCTTGCGGCTTCTTGCCGCGACGGCAAACCGCTGTCGTCACTGCCGCGCGGTGCGCGCGTTGTCCGGCATCGGCTGGTTGTAGTTGGTGCGGAACGGGTTGATGTCGAGGCCGCCGCGCCGCGTATAGCGCGCGTAGACCGCGAGCTTCACCGGCTTGCACGCACGCAGGATGTCGAGAAAGATGCGCTCGACGCACTGCTCGTGAAAGCCCGTGTGATTGCGGAACGAGATGATGTAGCGCAACAGGCCCGCGTGATCGATCTGCGGCCCGACGTAGTGGATCTGCACGCTGCCCCAGTCGGGCTGGCCGGTGACCGGGCAGTTCGAGCGCAGCAGGTCGGACACGAGCGTTTCCTCGACCGGCGCCTCGTCGTGCGCAGCAGACAGCAGCGACGGATCGGGTTCGTAGACGTCGGCTTCGAGATCGAGCCGGTCGAGCGACAGCCCGTCGAGCTCGTCCATCTGGAGCTTGTGGAAATCGTGCGGCGACACGAGCTGCACGGCGACGCTCGCGCCGCACGCGGCCGACACATCACGCTTCAGCGCGTCGCGCACGGCATCGACGGAATCGAAGGTCGTCTGCGCGAACGAGCCGAGATACAGCTTGAACGACTTCGATTCGACGATGTTCGGCGATTCGGCCGGCACGTAGAACGTCGCGACCGCGATCTGCGGCTTGCCGCGCGCGTTGAGCCACGACAGCTCGTACGCGTTCCAGATGTCGGTGCCGAAGAACGGCAGCGGCGACGGGATGCCGATCTGCTCGCGCGCGCCGGCGCGCGGGATCGGGAACAGCAGCGACGCGTCGTACTGCGCCGCGTAGACGGTCGCCTTGCCGAGCGGGGAGTGTTCGGGATTCATGATGGGCTCGCTCAGGACAGGAACAGGCGATAGGCCGGATTGCCGCTCTCTTCGACGTACGGATAGCCGAGCGCCGCGAGGAAGCGTTCGAACTCCGCGCGGTCGGCGGACGGCACCTGCAGGCCGACGAGGATCGAGCTGTAGTCCGCGCCCTGGTTACGGTAATGGAACAGGCTGATGTTCCAGTCCGGCGCCATCGACGACAGGAACTTCATCAGCGCGCCCGGCCGCTCCGGGAATTCGAAGCGGAACAGGCGCTCGTCGAGCGCGAGCGGCGAGCGGCCGCCGACCATGTAGCGGATGTGTTCCTTCGACAGCTCGTCGTGCGTCAGGTCGACGGTCTGGAAGCCGTGCGACTCGAAGTTCGCGGCGATCTCCGCCGATTCGCCACGGCGCTTGATCTGCACGCCGACGAAGATGTGCGCGGCCTGCGCATCGGCGATCCGGTAGTTGAACTCGGTCACGTTGCGCTCGCCGACGAGCGAGCAGAAGCGCTTGAAGCTGCCGCGCTCCTCGGGGATCGTCACCGCGAACACGGCCTCGCGCGCCTCGCCCACTTCCGCGCGCTCCGCGACGAAACGCATCCGGTCGAAGTTCATGTTCGCGCCGGACGTGACCGCGACCAGCGTCTGGTTCTCGATCCCTTCGCGCTCCGCGTAGAGCTTCGCGCCCGCGACCGCGAGCGCGCCGGACGGCTCGAGCACGCTGCGGGTGTCCTGGAACACGTCCTTGATCGCCGCGCACAGCGCGTCGGTGTCGACCGTCACGACGCCGTCGAGATACTCGCGGCAGAGCCGGAACGTTTCCTCGCCGACGAGCTTCACCGCGGTGCCGTCCGCGAACAGGCCGACCTCGGTCAGCTCGATGCGTTCGCCTGCCTTCAACGACTGCGCCATCGCGCACGAATCCTCGGCCTGCACGCCGATCACCTTGATCTCCGGGCGCACGGCCTTCACGTACGCGGCGACGCCGGATGCGAGTCCGCCGCCGCCGATCGGCACGAAGATCGCGTGAATCGGGGCCTGGTGCTGGCGCAGGATCTCCATCGCGATGGTGCCCTGGCCGGCGATCACGTAAGGATCGTCGAACGGGTGGACGAACGTGAGGCCGCGCTCCTCCTGCACCTTGACCGCGTACGCGTACGCGTCGCTGTACGACTCGCCTGCCTGGATCACCTCGACGCTCGGGCCGCCGTGCGCGCGCACCGCGTCGACCTTCACCTGCGGGGTCGTGACCGGCACGACGATCACGGCCTTCACGCCCATCCGGGCCGCCGAGAACGCGACGCCCTGCGCATGGTTGCCCGCCGACGCGGTAATCACGCCGCGCGCGAGCGCGTCGGCCGGAATGTGCGCCATCTTGTTGTACGCGCCGCGCAGCTTGAACGAGAACACCGGCTGGTTGTCCTCGCGCTTCAGGTACACGGGGTTGCGCAGCCGGGCCGACAGGTTGCGGGCCGGTTCGAGCTCTGTCTCGATCGCGACGTCGTAGACGCGCGCGGTGAGGATTTTCTTCAGATAATCGTGGGATGCCATGGGCGCTCGCGAGCAGTGCGGATGCAGACGGATAAAGGATCAATGATAGCGCCTAGGCTCCGTCCGCATGCAACGGGCATATGGGCAGCTGTTGCGCGCTCCCGCGCGCGACCCCTTGAGTCCTTGCCGGCCGGGCCGCCGCAGCGCCCCGCCGGGGCAGCGGCGGCTTTCCGTGTCGCGCCGATCGCGTCCGGATCGCGTTCCAATCGCGTTCCGATGTCGGCTTAACCGGACGGTTACCGACCGGCCGGACGGCGAATAGTGCCCCGAAACCGCTTCGAGCCTTGGCTGGCGGGCGTTCCGGCGATATCCCCACAGCCGCTCCGACGTCTCACGCTAGGCCCGATCATGGGGTAGAATTTCGTTTTGAATCAAGGATCGGAAGATGCAGAGGCACCCTCGGATCGCCCTTTTGAAGCCGTCGCCGCGCGCAGCCAGCCCCGCGGCGGAACGGCATGCGCGCCGCGCGCGATCGTGCTGATGGCTCCGAGCGCCACCAGGCGGCGTCGACCCGGAGTCGCGCTCCGGCCCCATGCGAGGCATTCCGTCGCCCGGTAACAGAACAGATTTCCCCAAGATTGCGCCCACGCGCTTGCCGACGCCGCTGTCCGGTGCATCGGCCCCTCGAGTCGTCCGAACATGAACGCACCACAAGTTTTCGATCCGCATGGCGCGGCCGCCGCCGTCGCCACCGACCCCGCGCCCCGTCTGCGTGAGATTCCGTACAACTACACCTCGTTCTCCGATCGCGAAATCGTGATCCGCCTGCTGGGCGAGCAAGCCTGGGCCGTGCTCGACGAGCTGCGCGCCGAGCGCCGCACGGGCCGCTCGGCCCGGATGCTGTACGAAGTGCTGGGCGACATCTGGGTCGTGCGCCGCAACCCGTACCTGCAGGACGACCTGCTCGACAACCCGAAGCGCCGCGCGCTGCTGATCGAGGCGCTGAACCACCGGCTGACCGAAATCGAGAAGCGCCGTCGCGCCGACCTGACCGCCAACCAGGACGACGCCGCCCGCGAGCGCGCGGCGCGCGTCGGCATGCTCGAGGCCGCCGCGCAGCGCGCGGTCGACGAGTTCGCGGAAGAATTCGACAAGATGGCCGAGCTGCGCCGCCGCGCGACCAAGGCGCTCGGCCGCTGCACGCAGAAGGACAACATCCGCTTCGACGGGCTGTCGCGCGTGTCCCACGTGACCGACGCGACCGACTGGCGCGTCGAGTACCCGTTCGTCGTGCTGACCCCGGATACCGAAGCGGAAATCGCGGGCCTCATCAAGGCCTGCTTCGAGCTCGGCCTGACGGTGATCCCGCGCGGCGGCGGCACCGGCTACACGGGCGGCGCGGTGCCGCTCACGCCGTTCTCGGCGGTGATCAACACCGAAAAACTGGAACAGCTCGGCGCGGTCGAGCTGACCGAGCTGCCGGGCGTCGTGCACAAGGTGCCGACGATCTTCTCCGGCGCGGGCGTCGTCACGCGCCGCGTGACCGAAGCCGCGGAAGCGGCCGGCTACGTGTTCGCGGTCGATCCGACGTCGCTCGACGCGTCCTGCATCGGCGGCAACGTCGCGATGAACGCGGGCGGCAAGAAGGCCGTGCTGTGGGGCACCGCGCTCGACAACCTGGCCTGGTGGCGGATGGTCGACCCGGACGGTAACTGGCTCGAAGTCACGCGCCACGAGCACAACCAGGGCAAGATCCACGACATCCCGGTCGCGCGTTTCGAGCTGAAGTGGTTCGACGGCGCGTATGCGCCGGGCGAGAAGCTGCTGAAGAGCGAGATGCTCGAGATCGAGGGCCGCCGGTTCCGCAAGGAAGGCCTCGGCAAGGACGTCACCGATAAATTCCTCGCGGGCCTGCCGGGCGTGCAGAAGGAAGGCTGCGACGGGCTGATCACGTCCGCGCGCTGGGTGCTGCACAAGATGCCCGCGCACACGCGCACCGTCTGCCTCGAGTTCTTCGGCCAGGCGCGCGAGGCGATCCCGAGCATCGTCGAGATCAAGGACTACCTGTTCGAGACGTCGAAGCAGGGCGGCGCGATCCTCGCGGGCCTCGAGCACCTCGACGAGCGCTACCTGCGCGCGGTCGGCTATGCGACCAAGAGCAAGCGCAACGCGTTCCCGAAGATGGTGCTGATCGGCGACATCGTCGGCGACGACGCCGATGCGGTCGCGCACGCCACCTCCGAAGTGATCCGGATGGCGAACGGCAAGAGCGGCGAGGGTTTCGTCGCGGTCAGCGCGGAGGCGCGCAAGCGCTTCTGGCTCGACCGCAGCCGCACGGCCGCGATCGCGAAGCACACGAACGCGTTCAAGATCAACGAGGACGTCGTCATCCCGCTGAACCGGATGGGCGAGTACACCGACGGCATCGAGCGGATCAACATCGAGCTGTCGCTGAAGAACAAGCTGCAGCTCGTCGACGCGCTGGAAGCGTTCTTCACGAGCGGCAACCTGCCGCTCGGCAAGACCGACGACGCGAACGAGATCCCGAGCGCCGAGCTGCTGGAAGACCGCGTGCAGCAGGCGCTGGAACTGCTCAAGCGCGTGCGCGCCCGCTGGGAATTCGTGCGCGACCGCCTCGACCAGCCGCTGCGCGAGGCGCAGCACTACCTCGTGCAGCTCGGCTACGAGGCACGCGCCGAGAAGTTCGCGGACCGCGTCGACATGCAGCCGGGCGTGAACGTGTTCCACGTCACGCAGGACCGCACGGTGCGGATCTCGTGGAAGCAGGAGATCCGCGCGGAGCTGCGCGCGATCTTCAACGGCGGCGCGTTCGAGCCGATCCTCGACGAGGCGCAGGCGATCCACAAGCAGGTGCTGCGCGGCCGCGTGTTCGTCGCGCTGCACATGCACGCGGGCGACGGCAACGTCCACACGAACATCCCGGTCAACTCCGACAACTACGAGATGCTGCAGGACGCGCACGCGTCGGTCGCGCGCATCATGACGCTCGCGCGCTCGCTCGACGGCGTGATCTCCGGCGAGCACGGGATCGGCATCACGAAGCTCGAGTTCCTGACCGACGACGAGATCGCCGAATTCCGCGCGTACAAGCAGCGTGTCGACCCGAACGGCCGCTTCAACAAGGGCAAGCTGCTCGAGGGCGCGGACCTGCGCAACGCGTACACGCCGAGCTTCGGGCTGATGGGCTACGAGTCGCTGATCATGCAGCAGTCCGACATCGGCGCGATCGCTGATTCGGTGAAGGACTGCCTGCGCTGCGGCAAGTGCAAGCCGGTGTGCGCGACGCACGTGCCGCGCGCGAACCTGCTGTACAGCCCGCGCAACAAGATCCTCGCGACGTCGTTGCTGATCGAGGCGTTCCTGTACGAGGAACAGACGCGCCGCGGCGTGTCGATCAAGCACTGGGACGAGTTCAACGACGTGGCCGACCACTGCACGGTCTGCCACAAGTGCGCGACGCCGTGCCCGGTGAAGATCGACTTCGGCGACGTGACGATGAACATGCGCAACCTGCTGCGCAAGATGGGCAAGAAGAAGTTCAATCCGGGCAGCGCGGCGGGCATGTTCTTCCTGAACGCGACCAATCCGCAGACGATCAACGCCGCGCGCAGCGTGATGATGGGCGTCGGCTACAAGGTGCAGCGCTTTGCGAACGACATGCTGAAGAACGTCGTGAAGAAGCAGACCGCGCACCCGCCGGCGACGACCGGCAAGCGGCCCGTCGTCGAGCAGGTGATCCACTTCGTCAACAAGAAGATGCCGGGCAACCTGCCGAAGAAGACGGCGCGTGCGCTGCTCGACATCGAGGACAACAAGATCGTGCCGATCATCCGCGACCCGAAGGCGACGACTGTCGATTCGGAAGCGGTGTTCTACTTCCCGGGCTGCGGCTCCGAGCGCCTGTTCTCGCAGGTAGGTCTTGCTACGCAGGCGATGCTGTGGGAAGCGGGCGTGCAGACCGTGCTGCCGCCGGGCTACCTGTGCTGCGGCTATCCGCAGCGCGGCGCGGGCCAGTACGACAAGGCCGAGAAGATCGTCACCGACAACCGCGTGCTGTTCCACCGGGTCGCGAACACGCTGAACTACCTCGACATCAAGACGGTGGTCGTGTCGTGCGGCACCTGTTACGACCAGCTCGCCGGCTACGAATTCGACAAGATCTTCCCGGGCTGCCGGATCATCGACATCCACGAGTTCCTGCTCGAGAAGGGGATGAAGCTCGACGGCGTGACGGGCACGCGCTACATGTATCACGACCCGTGCCACACGCCGATCAAGACGATGGACCCCGTCAAGCTCGTGAACGAGCTGATGGGCTCGGAAAAGGACGGCTACAAGATCGAGAAGAACGAGCGCTGCTGCGGCGAGTCGGGCACGCTCGCGGTCACGCGTCCGGACATTTCGACCCAGGTCCGCTTCCGCAAGGAAGAGGAGATCAGGAAGGGTGCGGCAAAACTGCGCAGCATCCCGGTCGTCGCGGGCGGTGCGCCAGCGTCGGCCGCCGCGGCTGCGAACGGCGGCCCGGACGTGAAGATCCTGACGAGCTGCCCGTCGTGCCTGCAGGGCCTGTCGCGCTACAACGAGGATGCGAATATCGAGGCCGACTACATCGTGGTCGAGATCGCGCGTCAGGTGCTCGGCGAGAACTGGATGGCCGACTACGTCGCACGCGCAAACAATGGCGGGATCGAGCGCGTGCTGGTCTAATGCGGGCTTGATCGCACGACTGGAGCCGACGATGGAATGCGTGTTTTGCCGTGAAGACGGCGGCGAGGTGCTGTGGCGGGACGGCGCGCTGCGCGTCGTCCTCGCGACGGGCGAGCACGACTACCCGGGCTTCTGCCGGGTGATCTGGGGCGAGCACGTCGCCGAGTTCTCCGATCTCGGCGACGCCGAGCGCGCGCGCGTGATGGATGTCGTCTGCGCGGTCGAGCGCGCGGTGCGGCGCGTGATGCGGCCGAACAAGGTGAACCTCGCGAGCCTCGGCAACATGGTGCCGCACGTGCACTGGCACGTGATTCCTCGCTTCTCGAACGACGCGCACTTTCCGCAGCCGGTCTGGGCGCCGCGGCAGCGCAGCGTGTCCGACGCGCTGCTGCGCCAGCGCACCGCGCAGGCGTCGTTGTTGCACAATGTGGTACGCGAAGAGATTCAACGACTGACCGATTCGAGGCAGCCATGAGCGGTTTGACTTCCACGACCCCGATTCCGTCGGGCGTCGTCGTGCACGCGGTGTCGCGCGTGCTCGAATTGCAGTACCCGAACGGCGAGAACTACCGGATCCCGTTCGAGCTGATGCGCGTCTGTTCGCCGTCGGCCGAGGTGCGCGGCCACGGGCCGGGGCAGGAAACCCTGCAGACCGGCAAGCGCGAGGTGACGATCACCGCGCTCGAGGGCGTCGGCAACTACGCGCTGCAGCCAACCTTCTCCGACGGCCATTCGACCGGCATCTATTCGTGGGACCTGCTGTACGAACTGGCGACACACCAGGATGCGCTGTGGCGCGACTATTTCGACAAACTGAAGGCGGCGGGCGTCGATCGCGATGCCCCGATGCCGGCGGCGGGCACGCCGCACGGCCACTGCCACTGAACGACGGCGCCGGCTCTCGGCGCCGTCTTGCCTTTTACTGAGGATCAACGCGATGAGCAAAACCCACTTCGGCTTCGAAAGCGTCGAGGAAAACGATAAAGCGAAGAAAGTGGCGGGCGTGTTCCATTCGGTCGCGAGCAACTACGATCTGATGAACGACCTGATGTCGGCCGGCATGCACCGCGCGTGGAAGGCGTTCACGATCGCGCAGGCGAACGTGCGCCCCGGCTACAAGGTGCTCGACATCGCGGCCGGCACGGGCGACCTGACCCGCGCGTTCGCGAAGGCCGCCGGGCCGACGGGCGAGGTCTGGCACACGGACATCAACGAATCGATGCTGCGGGTCGGCCGCGACCGGCTGCTCGACAAGGGCGTCGTGACCCCGTCGCTGCTGTGCGACGCCGAGAAAATTCCGTTTCCCGACAACTACTTCGACGTGGTCACGGTCGCGTTCGGGCTGCGCAACATGACCCACAAGGATGCCGCGCTCGCCGAGATGCGCCGCGTCGCGAAGCCGGGCGGCCGCGTGATGGTGCTCGAATTCTCGAAAGTCTGGGAGCCGCTGAAAAAAGCGTACGACGTGTATTCTTTCAAAGTATTACCGTGGCTTGGCGACAAGTTCGCGAAAGATGCCGACAGTTACCGGTATCTTGCTGAATCTATCCGGATGCATCCCGACCAGGACACGCTGAAGACGATGATGGAACAAGCGGGCCTCGATGCCGTCAAATATTACAATTTGTCAGGTGGCGTGGTAGCTTTACACCTTGGAACCAAGTACTAAGGGGTTCTTCCCATACATTTTCCTTTCATCTGGAGAAGCTGATGTCCGAATCGCGTACGTTGTTCAACCGTAGCAAGCCGTCGAAGCCGTGGGCCCGACGGGTCGGCACGCTGCTGATGGTCGGCCTGCTCACGGCCGGCACGTTCGCATCGCTCGACGCCGAAGCCAAGCGCGTGGGCGGCGGGCGCAGCATCGGCCGCCAGAATTCCAGCGTCACGCAGCGCCAGGCGACGCCGCCCGCGCAGCAGCCGATGCAGCAGGCCGCGCCGTCGCAGGCGCAGCGTGCGC
>NZ_JAAGPL010000141.1:0-23208 GCF_017104785.1 Burkholderia sp. Ac-20353
ACGGTGCGTCGGTTTCGTCGAGCACGTTCGTGAACGGCTTGTGCCACGCGAGCGTTTCGCGCGCGAGACGCGCCCAGAATCCTTCGTAATCGCTTTCGGCCTCGGCGGCGAGCGCGCGATAGGCTTCCATGCCGGAAATGGCCGCCGCCTTCACGAGCGCCTCGGGCGGCGCAAACTGGCGGCTTTCGTGAAGAACCGATTCAATCGCAGACATCGACTACCCCTTGGTGAACATGAATCCTCTGATTGCCGGCGCGTGTCGTGCGCGCCGCGTCTTGGTCGGCGCTGCCGCGCCGCTGTCTCCTACTCACCCGCGCGCAGCCCTGAGGCTGCACGCGATGCTGCGCCGCACCACGTCACACGAGGCGACCGAGCAGTCCGGCATGTCCCAAGATAAGCGCTTGAACTTACCCGTCACTTACGCGGACTCGCCGGCCGCACATCAGCACGCGCTTTACGCTGTTACGACCGCGACCCTACAATCCTAACTGAACTCGCCTTCCGGATTCCAGCTTGAATCGTTACGCCCTCTTCCTCATCGCGTCGATGCTGTTCGTCGGCAGCAACGTCGGCATCGGCAAATCGATCGTCGCCTTCGTGCCCGTCGTGATCCTCGCGACGCTGCGCTTCGTGATCGCGATCGCCGTGCTGTGGCCGCTGTTCCACCCGGTCAAGATGCGCACGGTCAAGCGCGCCGAGTGGCTGAACCTGTTCCTGCAGGCGTTCTTCGGCACGTTCATGTTCACGCTGCTGATGCTGAATGGCGTGCAGCGCACGAGCGCGGTCGCGGCCGGCGTCATCACGAGCACGATCCCGGCCGTCGTTGCGCTGTTCGCGTGGCTGATCCTGCGCGAAAAACCGAACGGTCGTGCGCTGGTGTCGATCGCGCTCGCGATCGTCGGCGTCGTCGCGATCAACCTCGCGAACGGCAGCGCATCCTCGACCGGCGCGTCGGCCGGCTCGCTCACCGGCAACCTGCTGATACTCGGCGCGGTGTGCTGCGAATCGATCTACGTGATCCTGTCGCGGCGTCTCACGCAGACGCTCGCGCCAATCGACATCTGCGCGTACACGCATCTGTTCGGGCTGTTGCTGATGCTGCCGCTCGGTGCGGGCCCGCTGTGGCATTTCCATTACGCGAGCGTGCCGGGCAGCATCTGGGCGCTCGTCGTGTGGTATGGACTGTCGGCCAGCATCTTCTCGTTCTGGATGTGGATGAAGGGCATCCGCCACGTGCCCGGCAGCCTCGCCGGCGTGTTCAGCGCGGTGCTGCCGGTCGCCGCGGCCGTCTACGGGATCGTGTTCCTCGGCGAGCGCCCGACGCTCGCGCACGGTTTCGCGCTCGCGTGTGTCGTCACGGGCATCGTGCTCGCCAGCCTGCGCGTGAAGCGCACGCCGCCCGTCGCTTCCTGATCCGTCCCCGGCGCCCTGCCGGCACGGGGGGCGCGTCACTGCAGCCGAACGGGACGACGCGTTACAATAGCGCGCCTTTTCTTGATACCTGCCCCCGATACCCGCGCCCGTTCGCCCGTCATGTCCGCTCCGCATTCGTCCGGCCATCCCGTCGCTCGTCCCATGCGTCCGCTGCCCAGCCTGATCTTCATGAGCCGCTGGCTCCAGGTCCCGCTGTATCTCGGCCTGATCGACGTGGTGATGATCTCGAACCGGCTGATCATGGCGATCATCGGCGGTTACGAAACATTCGTGTCGCGCTTGGGCATCGACGGGCATCCGGACGAGCGGATGGCGTGGGTCGACCGCCTGACGACCCACACGCACCCCGGCCATTTCCACGAGACGCACGCCCCCGTCGTTGCGTCCCGCAAACCGGCGGAACATGCCGCCGGCCTAGCATTCCCCACAGTCCTCACAGAGTCTCAGTCATGACCGTCATCAAACAGGAAGACCTGATCCAGAGCATCGCGGATTCGCTGCAGTACATCAGCTACTACCATCCGCTCGATTACATCCAGGCCCTCGGCCGCGCGTACGAGCTCGAGGAGAGCCCGGCCGCGAAGGATGCGATCGCGCAGATCCTCACGAACAGCCGCATGTGCGCGGAAGGCAAGCGCCCGATCTGCCAGGACACCGGCATCGTCACGATCTTCGTGAAGGTCGGCATGGACGTGCGCTGGGACGGCGCGACGATGGGCCTCACCGACATGATCAACGAAGGCGTGCGCCGCGGTTACACGCACCCGGACAACGTGCTGCGCGCATCGATCGTGAACCCGCCCGAAGGCGGCCGCAAGAACACGAAGGACAACACGCCGGCCGTGATCCACTACGAGATCGTGCCGGGCGACAAGGTCGACGTGCAGGTTGCCGCGAAGGGCGGCGGCTCGGAGAACAAGTCGAAGTTCGTGATGCTGAACCCGTCGGACTCGATCGTCGACTGGGTGCTGAAGACCGTGCCGACGATGGGCGCGGGCTGGTGCCCGCCGGGGATGCTCGGCATCGGCATCGGCGGCACGGCCGAGAAGGCGATGGTGATGGCGAAGGAATCGCTGATGGAGCCGATCGACATCCAGGAAATCATCGCGCGCGGCCCGCAGGACTGGGTCGAAGAGCTGCGCGTCGAGCTGCACGAGAAGGTCAACGCGCTCGGCATCGGCGCGCAGGGCCTCGGCGGCCTCGCGACCGTGCTCGACGTGAAGATCATGGCTGCGCCGACGCACGCGGCATCGAAGCCGGTCGCGCTGATCCCGAACTGCGCGGCCACGCGCCACGCGCACTTCGTGCTCGACGGCTCGGGCCCCGCGAAGCTCGAAGCGCCGTCGCTCGACGCCTGGCCGAAGGTCCAGTGGGAACCGAACACGGAGACCAGCAAGCGCGTCGACCTGAACACGCTGACGCCGGAAGAAGTCGCAAGCTGGACGCCGGGCCAGACGCTGCTGCTGTCGGGCAAGATGCTGACGGGCCGCGACGCGGCGCACAAGCGCATCGCCGACATGCTCGCGAAGGGCGAGAAGCTGCCGGTCGACTTCACGAACCGCGTGATCTACTACGTCGGTCCGGTCGATCCGGTGCGTGACGAAGTGGTCGGCCCGGCCGGCCCGACGACGGCCACCCGGATGGACAAGTTCACCGAGACGATGCTCGCGCAGACGGGTCTCATCTCGATGGTCGGCAAGGCCGAGCGCGGCCCGGTCGCGATCGACGCGATCAAGAAGCACAAGGCCGCGTACCTGATGGCGGTCGGCGGTGCGGCATACCTCGTGTCGAAGGCGATCCGCGGCGCGAAGGTGCTCGCGTTCGAAGATCTCGGCATGGAAGCGATCTACGAGTTCGACGTGCAGGACATGCCGGTGACGGTGGCCGTCGATTCGTCGGGCACGTCGGTTCACCAGACGGGTCCGAAGGAGTGGCAGGCAAAGATCGGCAAGATCCCTGTCGCCGCCGCGTAAGCGCAGTCGGCGCGAAGGCCGGACCGAGGTCCGGCCTTTTTGCTTCTCGTTCTCATCCCGCGCCGCTGGCCGATCGGACGAGAGCAGGAAACTTGGCATTTCGCTTTCGAGCGATTATCGTTCGGTTTCTGAAGCCCCATCATCAAGAAGGAACAAGCCATGCAAGGCGACAAGAAAGTCATCGAATACCTGAACGCCCAGCTGAAGAACGAGCTGACGGCGATCAACCAGTACTTCCTGCATGCCCGCATGTACAAGCACTGGGGCCTCGAGAAGCTCGGCAAGCACGAGTACGACGAGTCGATCGGCGAAATGAAGCATGCGGACTGGCTCATCGAGCGCGTGTTCATGCTCGACGGCCTGCCGAACCTGCAGGACCTGCACAAGCTGCTCGTCGGCGAGGAAACCGAAGAGATCCTGAAGTGCGACCTGAAGCTCGAACAGATCTCGCAGGCGACCTGCAAGGAAGCGATCGCCTACTGCGAATCCGTTCGTGACTACGTGTCGCGCGAGATCTTCGAAAAGATCCTCGACGACACCGAAGAGCATATCGACTGGCTGGAAACGCAGATCGACCTGATCGGCAAGGTCGGCATCCAGAACTACCAGCAGTCGATGATGGGTTCGCCCGAGTAAGCGCTCCCCCTTCCCCGCCATTGCCGACCGCCTGATCATGTCGACGCCTTCCGCCATCGCCACCGTGGCCACGACGGCCACCACGGTCGCCCCCGTCGGCGTCTTCGATTCCGGGCTCGGTGGCCTGTCGGTGCTGCGCGCCGTGCGCGCGCAGTTGCCCGACGAATCGTTCGTCTACGTCGCCGATTCGCGCAACGCGCCCTATGGCCCGCGCGATGAGGCGTTCATCACCGAGCGCACGCTGGCGATCGGCGAGTGGCTCGTGCAGCAAGGCGCGAAAGCGCTCGTGGTCGCGTGCAACACGGCCACCTCGCAGTCGATCGCCGCGGTCCGGGAGCGCCTCGCGATCCCGCTCGTCGGCGTCGAGCCGGGCATCAAGCCGGCTGCCGCCGTGTCCGCGAGCGGCATTGCGGGCGTGCTCGCGACCCAGGCGACGCTGCGCAGCGCGCGCTTCCAGGCGCTGCTCGACCGGTACGGCGCCGGCTGCCGCTTCATCTGCCAGCCCGGGCACGGGCTCGTCGAAGCGGTTGAGCGCGGCGACACGAACTCGCCCGCGTTGCGCGCGCTGCTCGACGGTTACCTGCAGCCGATGCTTGACGCCGGCGCCGATACGCTCGTGCTCGGCTGCACGCACTACCCGTTCCTCACCGAAACGATTCGCGACATTGTTGGCGATCGCCTTGCGATCGTCGATACGAGCGACGCGATCGCCCGCCAGCTCGCGCGCGTCCTCGACGAACGCGGCCTGCGCGCGCCGGCCGGCACACGGGCCGCGCGGCCGCGCTTCTGCTCGACGAGCGACGGCCGACAGTTGCATGCCCTCGCGTCGACGCTGCTCGGTCTCGACGCGCCGGTCGAATCCGTCACCATTTCTTCCCCGCGCGCGCACGCGTGCGCGGCGGCCTGACACGCGCCGTCGACGCGCCCGATTCCCGCAGTAACCCTTCCAAGGGTCTGGTGCTGTTACAAAAAAGCCGGAATCGTGCTTGTCAACACCACCAAATTTAATGATAATAATTCGCATTACCGTTAGCTATCGCACTCACCATGATCGTCTGCGTGTGCAAGTCAGTTTCCGACCGCAAGATTCGCGCGTCCCTCGCGGAAGGCGTGAACACCTTCGATGAGCTCCAGTTCGAACTCGGCGTCGCCACCTGCTGCGGCAAGTGCGAAGAGTCCGTTCGCGACCTGATGGCCGAGCAAGGCGTCTGTGCGAGCCGGTGTGGCGTCGAGCACCATGCTCACCCGATTCCCGTGTCGTTCTACGAGCGCAAGGCTGCCTGACCCGCGCCGCGTGCGCCCGCGCGGTCCAGGCCGCATTCTTTCGTCTTACCCGTCAGCAAGCCAGCATCAGCGCGAGCCAACGGCTTACCTGCCAAGGAGCCCGTCATGGAATTGCTGATCGGATTTGTTACCACCGTGTGCATCTCGTTGCTGATATTCCGCAAGTGATGCCGCGTCACTTGCCGCACCGCGCGTGCGGCGCCGCTCTTTCAAGCTAACATGCAGGCTTCGCATTCCGCCTCAGCCGGCGCCTGGCCGGCGGCTTCCCGTATGAATCCCCGCGTCATCGCCGCTGCGGTCGGCGTGCTCGCCGTGCACTCGGTCCTGCTGACGGCGGCCTGGCTGCATCGCAATGCGCCGCCGCCCAAATCCGTCGAAGTCCAGTCGATCACCGCGCAGCTGATCACACCCGCGCCGATCGCGCAGAATGTCGCGGCCGAATCGATCGCGCAACCGGCGCCGCCTAAGCCGACGCCACCCGTGAAACCCAAGGTCGAGCCGAAGCCGGTGCCGAAAGTCTCGAAGCCGACGCCGCAACCGGTTGCGCCATCGACCACGCCGTCGCCGACGCCCGCTGCCGCTGCCGAGTCAAAACCCGCGCCGGCGCCCGCCGCTGCGGCACCGGCCGCCGCAGCACCGTCGGCTGCGCCCGGTCCGGCCCGCGAGACGATGCAGGTCAGCGCGCCGAAGAACGTACCGTCGCTCAAATGCGATTTCGTGAAGCCCGACTACCCGTCGATGTCGAGCCGCCGCGGCGAAACGGGCACGGCCTACGTGCACTTCGTCGTCGGCGTGACGGGCAAGATCGAAAGCATCGAGTTGCAGAAGAGCAGCGGTTATCCGCGCCTCGATGAAGCCGCGCTCGCCGCGATGCGCGCGTCGACGTGCCGCCCGTACATCGAGAACGGCCAGGCGATCCGCGCCGCCCGCACCCAGCCCTACGACTTCGGGCTCAACGACTAACACTGCCACATCCGGAAGAATCAAAAGGAACAACAATGCAAAGCTACGGTATCGCGCACGTCTGGGCGCAAGGTGATTTCGTCACACGCGCGATCGCGATCGCGCTCCTCGTGATGTCCGTCCTGTCGTGGATGGTGATCGTCATCAAGGGCTGGAACGTGATCCGCCTGAGCCGCCTCACGAAGAACGCCGAACAGGCGTTCTGGCATTCGGACGACTTCGACGACGGCATCAAGAAGCTCGGCCAGGCCGCGTCGACGCCGAACGACAACCCGTTCCTCGCACTCGCGCTGTCCGGCAAGGAAGCCGCCGATCATCATCATCAGACGCAACCGCATCTGCATGACCGGATGGACGTGTCCGACTGGATCACGCGCTGCCTGAAGGACACGATGGACGAAGGTATCGCACGCATGCAGAGCGGCCTCGCGATTCTCGCGTCGATCGGCAGCACGGCGCCGTTCGTCGGCCTGTTCGGCACGGTGTGGGGGATTTATCACGCACTGCTCGTGATCGGCGCAACCGGCCAGACGTCGATCGACCAGGTCGCGGGCCCGGTCGGCGAATCGCTGATCATGACGGCCTTCGGCCTGTTCGTCGCGATTCCCGCGGTGCTCGGCTACAACGCACTCACGCGTGCGAACAAGGGTGTCGTCAGCAAGCTGCGCCGCTTCGCACACGGCCTGCATGCGTACTTCGTGACGGGCGCGCGCCTCGCGTCGTCGTCCAACCGCGACGGCCTGCGTCTCGCGGCCCGCGCCGGCTGAAGCGGGGTGAACTGATGGCAATGAACACCGGTTTCAGCGACGATGACGACGACGGCGTGATGAGCGAGATCAACATGACGCCGCTCGTCGACGTAATGCTCGTACTCCTGATCATTTTCCTGGTGACGATTCCGGCGATGCAGCATGCGGTGAAGATCGACCTGCCGCGCGCGAGCAGCCAGCCGGTCGAGGAAAAGCCGCAGACCGTCGATGTCGCGATCGAAGGCGACGGCACGATCCTGTGGGACGACCACGCAGTGACGCGTGAACAGCTTCAGGCACGTATTGCGGAAGCTGCGCAGCACACGCCGCAACCCGAGTTGCACCTGCGCGCGGATCGCAAGGTTGCCTATGAGCGGGTCGCCGAAGTGATGTCCGATGCGCAGGCCGGCGGCCTGACGAAGCTCGGTTTCGTGACCGAGCCGAAGGCAAAGGCGAAGTAACTCAAGCAGCTGGCCGCACCTAGCCGGCCGCTCCCAAAGTAAAAGGCCTTCATCGCCAGATGAAGGCCTTTTTTCATGCGCACGCGGGCGCCTTCGGGCGGCGGGCTCTTCGGCGGTATCGGTTGCGCCTCGAGCAACGCAAATGCGGCTACCGTGGTCTGCACGGACTGCGCTTTCTGCCCTATCTGGCTCGCAACATATGCGGCCACCGTATTCCGCTCAGAACTTCCTTCGCGAAATGGGATTTCAATATAGGCCCGCCCGCGTTCGCATTCAAGGCCTCGACGATTGAAACTTGCGATTGCAGACGACGTTTCAATGACAAAACAAATTTGCAGTACTTGAATGTCCGTGGTTACGCCGCGGACGCGCGTTCGGCGGCCTCCTGTTTCTCGCGCTCCGGGCAGCCCGGCTGCTTGTATTCGCCGTGATCGAGCTTCTCGACCAGATAGTCGACGAACGCCCGCACCGCGGGCGGCATCCCCTGCCGCGAAACGAATACCGCGTAGAGCTGCGGCACCGGCAGCGTCCAGCCGGGCATCACGGGCGACAGCTGGCCCGCACGCAGCGCGTTGCCGTACATCATCTCCGGCAGCGCGGCGATCCCGAGGCCGTCGAGCACGGCCTCGCGGATCGTCATCAGATCGGCCGTCACGAGGCGCGGATCGTGCTCGTGCACATGCCGGCTCCCGTCCGGCGCGATCAGGTTGAACACGTGCCGGCCGTCGACGCTCGGCGTATCGAGCGTCTCGAAACGGGCAAGGTCGTCCGGCACGAGCGGCGGCGCGTTCTGGCTCAGCAGGCTCGGCGCACCGACCAGCATCTGCTCGGTGCGCCACAGCGGCCGCACGACGATGTTCGCGTTCTGCGGCGGCTCCGAACGCACCCGCAGCGCGACGTCGATCGAATCCTCGAACAGGTCGATCACGCGATTCGTCACACGAATATGAACCTTCACCTCCGGATAGCGGTGCAGGAACTCGGGCAGGATGCGCGACAGCATCGTCTGCGACAGCGTGACCGGCACGCTCACGCGCACCGAGCCGCGCGGCGACGCGCGCAGCTGCTGCACGGCATTCATCGCGGCCTGCGCTTCGGCAAGCATCGCCTGGCAGTGCTGGTAGAACAGCTCCCCCGCTTCCGTCAGTGCGAGCTTGCGGGTCGAGCGCTGCAGCAGCCGCACGCCAAGCGCAGCCTCGAGCTCGGTCAGACGGCGCGACAGGCGCGACTTCGAGATCCCCAGCACGCGTTCGGCCGCCGAAAAGCCGCCGTGCTCGACGACCTGCGAGAAGTACATCAGGTCGTTCAGGTTGTGTGCGTCGATATTCATGTCATCGTTCCAATTCCAGAACAATCCATTGCGAACTACGGTGATTCAATAGGCAAATCGCTCAATATAATAGCCGTATGTTTCAAAAATAGCGCTATTCCAATTTTCCGAGGGCCTATCGCATGACGACTGCTCGCTCGCTTGACCGCACCTATCCCGCGCTGCGCACGACCGAAGGGGGCGGCTTCGTCGTCCACCGCCCGTTTCCGACCCGGCTGCTGATGGACTTCGATCCGTTCCTGCTGCTCGACGAAATGGGGCCGGTCGACTATGGTCCGGGCGAGGCCAAAGGTGCCCCCGACCATCCGCATCGCGGCTTCGAAACCGTCACCTACGTGCTCGACGGGCGCTACCAGCACCGCGATTCGGCCGGCCATGCCGGCGCGCTCGGCCCCGGCGACGTGCAGTGGATGACGGCCGGCGCCGGTGTCGTGCACAGCGAGATGCCGGCCGCGGACTTCGCACGCGCGGGCGGCCGCTCGCACGGCTTCCAGCTGTGGGTCAACCTGCCGCGACGCGACAAGCTGATCGCACCGCGCTACCAGGAGATCACCGCCGATCGCATCCCGACCGCGACGTCTCCGGACGGCCATGCGCGCGTGCGCGTGATCGCGGGCGAAGCGTTCGGCGTGAAGGCCGCCATCGAGACGCGCACGCCAATCCTCTACCAGCATTTCACGCTGGAACCGGGCGCCACGGTCACGCAGCCGGTCCCGGCCGGCTACCGCGTGTTCGCATATCCGATCGTCGGCACGGGCTTCTACGGGCCCGACAGGCAGGCCGTCGACGCCCGCCATATGGTGATCTATCGCGACGACGGCGACGCGGTCACGTTCTCCGCCGGCGATGATGCGCCGCTCGACCTGCTGCTGATCGGCGGTGTACCGCTCAACGAGCCGATCGTGCGCTACGGCCCGTTCGTGATGAATACCGAGGAAGAGATCCGGCAGGCAGTCGTCGACTATCAGAGCGGCCGCATGGGCAGCATCGCATCCTGACGTCGTCGATTTGGGGCGCGGGTGCCGCACACGCGCCGGATTTGCGTCACAATGAGTTCTTGAATCATGTGGTCGCCAGCCACCAGAAGGAACCCGTCCCCTTGAATTTCGAACACCTGATCCAGATCAACGCCGACGATCCGGCCGTGCCCACCCTGACCCGCGACCAACTCTGGGAAGGCCTCGTGCTGCGCGCCGAACAGCCGCAGCTGTTCGTGATCGGCCTCGACAGCTGCGTCGTCCACGAACGAACCGCGACCACGCTCGAACGCGAACTGCACTATGGCAGCGCGACCGTGCGCGACCACGTGACGTTCACGCCGAACGAGCAGGTCCGCTACGACATCCTCGCGGCGGACGGCGAGATCGGCGGGTCGCTGACGATGACGATCGAGGAGCACGGCGACCTGCAGCTGTTCCTGCGTTTCGAATACCGCACGACGCTCGCCGTCAGCGACGATACCGAGGACGCACGCCAGACCCACGAGATCGTCAAGGAAGCGTATCGCACGTCGGACATCGACACCGTCCGGCTGATCCGCGAATACGCGCAGGGCCGCAAGGACCCCGATCCCCTGCACTGATCGCAGCGGCGGCCGTGTGACCATACGGCCGCCTGCCGTCGCCCCTTAGATTCACACTATCGGCTTCTCGATTTCGGTTGATAAAGAGTTTTTGTAAATGGGAATGGTTATCATTTAGAATTCATTCCATCGCATCACCTTGAACGACGAACCGAATGACCGACACCATGCGCTCGACCACGCTGACCTTGCGTCGTACCACCGGCGCCCAGGGAGTCAGCCGCCAGAAGACGGCGGCGGTCACGACACCGGCGAAACCCGCCGGCGCGGGCCGCGATGCCGGCACACGGGTCGTCAGCAGCGATTCACTGCTGCAGGGCCGCAGCCACGTCAGCATCGCGCACAACGGGGAAACCTATCAGTTGCGCGCAACGCGGCTCGGCAAGCTGATTCTGACGAAGTAAGTACCGGGTATTGTGGGGACCACCTCCCTGAGAGGTGTTGGGCATTAGCCAGCATGACGGCTTGCACGCGAGATCTAGACCCCTTCGTGCAAACATACTCAAGCAGCCGTTACAGCAAGCCAAGCCACTTTTTTGGTTCTCGCAGAAGGAAAAAAAGCGACTCGTCTGCCCGACGAGTCGCTTTTTCATTTCATGCATCATGCATCGCGCGCGCGACGCCACGCGTCAGCCTGTCAGTGCGGCAATCCCTGCCCGCGCGATCGCCGCATCCTGCTCCGACTTGACGCCCGACACGCCGATCGATCCGACTGTCTGGCCGTCGACGACGATCGGCACGCCGCCCTCGATGAGCCCCGCGAGCGGCGCGCTCAGGAATGACACGCGGCCCTGCAGGATCATTTCTTCGTACACTTTGCTCTCGCGGCGCCCGAGCGCGGCGGTGTGCCCTTTCGCGAGCGCCATCTCGACCGTGCCCGGCGCGACGCCGTCCATGCGATGCAGATACAGCGGATGCCCGCCGTCGTCGAAAATCGCGATCGTCACCGCCCACTGATTGGCGGCCGCGTGCGCTTCCGCCGCGGCCGCCATCGTCTTGACGTCGTCACTGGTCAATACGGGCTTCGTCTTCATCGGAGGCCTCCTGTTCGACGAGAACGTGAACAGCATGATACCGATCGGTCAGAAGCGCGACACGTCAGAAGCCCGCGAAACCCCAGAACATCAACCACCATGCGCTGTCGATCACGGCCAGCGCAGCAGCGAACCATGCGAACGCCATCAAGCGCCGCGGCCATCCCGCATACCGCCCCGTCACCTGCCAGCCGAGCCACGCACTCCACGCGTTCGCGCCGACCAGGATCGCGAGACGCACGTCCGTTGCCCAGCCGAGCGGCACGTGTTCCGCGCGCAGCAGCGACAGCGTCGTGGCCGACAGGCCGAGGAACACGCCGGCGCCCGCGAGCGGAATCAGCGCCTGCGCGAGATGGTGAAGGCGCACACGGTCGAAGCGCCCGAGCATCCGCGTCGCGCCGGCCAGCAACACGAGCAGTGCGGTGCCATAGATGAGCCCCGTGCCGACGATGTAGCTGACGATGAGCCCGCCGTCGAGCCACGAAAACACGTCGTTGCGGTCCGGATAATGCGTGAGCAGGAACCACGGCGCATTGGTCTCGAGCGGCCACGTGATGTCGCGATCGATCAGCCAGCCCGCGAGCGCCTGCTTGATCTGCACGAACCACGGACTGACGGTCCAGTGGAACGCGCCGATCGCGACGCCGAGCAGGCCGTACAGGATCAATGCGGTATCCCACGGGTTCGCGTGCTCCGCGCCGAGCTTGACGACCTCTTCGGACGGCGAACGCCACGACAGCGAGATCGCGTCGCGGTGCCCGCTGCAGCGGCCGCACATGTGGCACGCGGCCGCGCCCTTCATGTTGCGCAGTGGCACGAGCGGCGCGCAGTTGATCGGAATCACGCGATGCCCGTGTTCACCGTTCTTGTACGAACGGCGCCACGCGTCCTCGTCGACCTTGTAGCGCATCGGTGCGAGCCGCGACAGCAGCCCGAACACGCCGTTGACCGGACACAGATACTTGCACCACACACGCTTCTCGCGGCCGTACAGCAAGCCGATCACGATCGCCCCGACGGTCGAGCCGCCGAGCACGAACAGCACCGCGAGCGGATACTGGTACACGCTGACCATCTGTCCGTAGATCGTCGTCATCCCGAACGCGACGAACGGCCAGCCGCCCCACCGCACCCAGCGCGGAATCGCACGGCCGCGGCCGAACTTGCTCGCGTATTCGGTGAGCGCGCCCTCCGGGCACAGCACACCGCACCAGACGCGTCCGAGCATCACCATCGACAGCAGCACGAACGGCCACCAGATGCCCCAGAACACGAATTGCGCGGCGAGCGTCAGATTGCTCCACAGGTGCGCGGAATCATCGGGCAGCGGGATGATCGCCGGCACGATGATCAGGAACGCATAGACGGCCACCACGACCCACTGGATGCCGCGGATCAGTGCGCCGTGGCGCTGCATCCATTGACCGGCCAGTGCGATCAGGCCCGGTTTCGTGCCGGCGACCGTGCTCATGCCGTGCGCCCCGCTGCAGCAGCCGGACGCCGGCTCGCGCGCTTCATCAGCAGCCAGACGACCGCCCAGTACGCGGCGTATGCGACCAGGTTCATCAGCGCCGGATGTGCGCGGTAGCCGGTCAGCGTCGCGACGAGCGAGCCGAACGTGCCGGAATCATCGAGGATCGCCGACGTATCCCACACCTGTGACATGCCCAGCGGCAGGATTTCCTTGTCGATCAGCTTGTCGACGCCGGTCTGGAACAGGCCCGCGCCGAGGAGCAGCAGCATCACTTCGGTGACGCGGAAGAAGTGCCGCCACGAGAAGTACTTGCCGCCAAGCTGCAGCAGGTAGAACGTCAGGAACGCGAGGCCGAGACCGATCACGACGGCGAGCATCTGGTTGCCGTCGACATGGCCCGATTGCCCGAACCCGAGCCCGTACAGGAAGATCACCGTCTCGCTGCCCTCGCGCGCGATCGCGAGCGCGACCAGCACCGCGACGCCCCACCAGTTCGAATCGCGCGTGCTCTGCTGCAGCGACTGCTCCATGTCGCGCTTCAGCGTGCGGCCGTGCTGGCGCATCCACAGCACCATCTGCACGATCAGCACGCATGCGATCAGCACCATCGCCGTCTGGAAGTAGTCCTGCGCGTCGCCGGACAGCACTTCGGTGAAGCCGACCAGTGCCGCGCCGAGCCCGACGGCCATCAGCAGCCCGGTGCCGACGCCCGTCCACAGATACGGCAAACCACGACGCGCGTCGTCGTCGCCGTTCTTCAGCCATGCATAGAGAATGCCGACGACGAGCAGCGCCTCGACGCTCTCCCGCCAGACGATGAACAAGATCTGACCCATCGAACCCTCCCTGACGTGCGGAACGCTCGCGCGTCCGCACGCAGTCAAAACCGCAAAAACTGCATTACTTCGCGACGATCACGCCCTGCGCCTGCTGGTGGAAATCGTCGAAAAACTTGTATTCGCCCGGCGACAGCGGCGCCACGACCACGAACGAGTCGGCGCCCGGCGCGAGCACCTTCTCCTTGCGCAGCTGCACGCTCTCGAATTCGGCGGCGCCCTTGCCGGTGTTCTTGATCTCGATCTTGAAACGCTGGCCGGCCGGCACTTCGATGCGGGCGGGATTGAGCTTGCCGTCCGCCATCTCGAGCTTGAACGTCGGAAGATCGGCGGCCTGCGCGGCGCCCGCAACGAGAAGCGCAGCGGCCGCGGCAACGAATTTCTGGGGGAATTTCATTCTTGGTTCTCTACGACGACGGCGCGCCCGAGGCGCGCCGTCCGTTATGCGAGATCAGTAACCGCCCTTCTTGCCGATGCCGGCGAACGGGAAGTCGTATTCGAGCGTGATCGGCTTGAACCACGCGCTGACGCCGGTTTCCTTGTCGACGTGGCGGCCGAACGCCATGTGGCCCGTCTGCATCGGCGGCTTGACCGTCATCGTCAGGTGGTACTTGCCCGGGCCGGCCAGCTTCACGTTGTCGCCGTAGTGCGGGCCGTCGCTCGCGACCATGCCCATCAGGTCGCCTTCGGCCTTCCACTTCGCATCGCCCTGCTTGGTCAGCTTGTAGGTGACCTGCAGGTACGGCATCCAGTCGCCTTCGGCGAAGCCGGTCGGGTTGTTCTTGACCGCGTGGATGTCGGCCTCGAGGTGGATATCCGAATCCGATGCCTTGCGCATCATCCCTTCCGGATCCATCGTGATCGGCTGCAGGTACACCGCGCCGATTTCCATCCCGCCCTGGATCTGCTGCTTGCCGATCGGATACTCGGCGGCGGACGCCGACATGGCGGCCAGCGCCGCCGCTACCGCAACCGAAGTGCGGATGAACGAAGAACCCAACATGGACACTCCTTGTTTTTATCTGACAGAAGCGCGGCCGCCCCTCCGGACGGCCTGCTGACAAACACTAACGCGAGGAAGAACGTTAATGCGAACTATTCTCAATAATTGCGGAGTTTAGCACCGAACGTGCGCAGCGACAAACCGGCAACCGTGTAAAACCCTGATTCGACAAGGTCTACAGACGGTTTACCGGTCGTCTTCGGTAACAGTCGGAAAGATTTACTGGACGCCGCTCACGTGATCGCCGACGTTCGCGCCGAACAGCCGTTCGCGCAGCAGCGCAAGCTGGTCGCGCGTGGCGGCCGCCTTTTCGAACTCGAGATTCTTCGCGTAATCGGCCATCTGCTTCTCGAGGCGCTTGATTTCCTTTGCGATCTGCTTCTCGGACATGTCCTCGAGCTTCGCGCGCTGCTGCGCTTCCTTCAGCTCCGCACGCGCGTCGTCGGCGTTGTAGACGCCGTCGATGATGTCCTTGATGCGCTTCACGACGCCGCGCGGCGTAATGCCCATCTGCTCGTTGTACGCGATCTGCTTCGCGCGGCGCCGCTCGGTTTCGCCGATCGCGCGCTTCATCGACTCGGTCATGTTGTCCGCGTAGAGGATCGCCTTGCCGTTCACGTTGCGCGCCGCGCGGCCGATCGTCTGGATCAGCGAGCGCTCGGCCCGCAGGAAGCCTTCCTTGTCCGCATCGAGGATCGCGACGAGCGACACCTCGGGAATGTCCAGCCCTTCCCGTAGCAGGTTGATCCCGACCAGCACGTCGAACGTGCCGAGCCGCAGGTCGCGGATGATCTCGACCCGCTCGACCGTATCGATGTCGCTGTGCAGGTAGCGCACCTTCACGCCGTGATCGGCGAGAAATTCGGTGAGCTGCTCGGCCATCCGCTTCGTCAGCACGGTGATCAGCACGCGCTCCCCGGCCTTCACGCGCGCGTTGATCTCGGCGAGCACGTCGTCGACCTGCGAACTCGCCGGCCGCACTTCGATTTCCGGATCGACGAGGCCCGTCGGCCGCACGACCTGCTCCGCGATCTGCCCGGTCACGCGCTT
Organism: Burkholderia sp. Ac-20353; assembly: GCF_017104785.1. NCBI lineage: Bacteria > Pseudomonadati > Pseudomonadota > Betaproteobacteria > Burkholderiales > Burkholderiaceae > Burkholderia > Burkholderia sp. Ac-20353. Next base: position 15,810 of record NZ_JAAGPL010000141.1, read on the forward strand.
TTCGTAGTCGGCCGGCGTCGCCGACACGAACACCACCTGGCGCATCTTGCGCTCGAATTCGGGGAACTTGAGCGGTCGGTTGTCGAGCGCCGACGGCAGCCGGAACCCGTAGTTGACGAGGTTTTCCTTACGCGCGCGGTCGCCGTTGTACATGCCGTTCAGCTGGCCGATCAGCACGTGCGACTCGTCGAGCAGCATCAGCGCATCGGGCGGCAGGTAGTCGACGAGCGTCGGCGGCGGCTCGCCCGGCGCGGCGCCGGAGAAGTGCCGCGAATAGTTCTCGATGCCCTTGCAGAAACCGAGCTCCTGCAACATCTCGAGATCGAACCGGGTGCGCTGCTCGAGGCGCTGCGCCTCGACGAGCCGGTTGTCGGCGTGGAAAAACTCGAGGCGCTCGCGCAGCTCGTCCTTGATCGTCTCGACCGCGCGCATCACGGTGTCGCGCGGCGTCACGTAGTGCGACGACGGATACACGGTGAAGCGCGGAATCTTCTGCCGCACGCGGCCCGTGAGCGGGTCGAACAGCTGCAGCGTGTCGACCTCGTCGTCGAACAGCTCGACGCGCACGGCCATCTCCGCGTGTTCGGCCGGGAAGATGTCGATCGTGTCGCCGCGCACGCGGAACGTGCCGCGCTGGAAATCCTGCTCGTTGCGCGTGTACTGCATTGCGATCAGCCGCGCGATCACCTCGCGCTGGCCGAGCTTGTCGCCCGTGCGGAGCGTCAGGATCATCTGGTGGTATTCGGACGGGTTGCCGATACCGTAGATCGCCGACACCGTCGCGACGATCACCACGTCGCGCCGCTCCATCAGGCTCTTCGTCGCCGACAGCCGCATCTGCTCGATGTGCTCGTTGATCGACGAGTCCTTTTCGATGAACAGGTCGCGCTGCGGCACGTACGCTTCCGGCTGGTAGTAGTCGTAGTACGACACGAAGTATTCGACCGCATTGCGCGGGAAGAACTCGCGGAATTCCGCGTAGAGCTGCGCGGCGAGCGTCTTGTTCGGCGCGAACACGATCGCCGGGCGGCCGAGCCGCGCGATCGTGTTCGCCATCGTGTAGGTCTTGCCCGAGCCGGTCACGCCGAGCAGCGTCTGGAACGAGAGGCCGTCCTCGATGCCTTCGACCAGGGTCGCGATCGCGGTCGGCTGGTCGCCGGCGGGCAGATACGGTTGATACAGCTGGAACGGCGACCCGTCGAAGGTCACGAATTTCGATTCGTCGAGCGCGTCGCCGACTTCGGCATGAGCATGATGTTCGGACATGGAATGCGGCCGGAGCGAAAACAAAAGACCATTCTAGCGCGTCGTCGCCGGGCGGACTGCTGTCCGCTCCTGACGCGCGGCCGCGGCCGGAAATCGCGAATCGGCCCATCACGATGCGAAAAACCGCCGCGAATTCGCTACAATGTCCGACTGCTGCGCTTTCCGGCGTCGTGCCCCGGCCACCGCGCCCCGCCCGCCCGATGAAAGCCTGACCCTCTTTTCACTACTGCCGAATCATCATGTCGCTCTTCTCCGCTGTCCAGCTTGCTCCCCGCGACCCGATCCTGGGCCTGAACGAAGCCTTCAACGCCGATACCCGCACGACCAAGGTCAACCTCGGCGTCGGCGTGTACACGAACGAGGAAGGCAAGATTCCGCTGCTGCGCGCGGTCCGTGAAGCAGAGAAGGCGCGTGTCGATGCGGGCCTGCCGCGCGGTTACCTGCCGATCGACGGCATCGCCGCCTACGACGCCGCCGTGCAGAAGCTGCTGCTCGGCAACGATTCGCCGCTGATCGCCGCTGGCCGCGTAGTTACGGCCCAGGCACTGGGCGGCACGGGCGCACTGAAGATCGGCGCGGATTTCCTGCGCACGGTGAACCCGAACGTGAAGGTCGCGATCAGCGATCCGAGCTGGGAAAACCACCGCGCGCTGTTCGAAGCGGCCGGCTTCGAAGTCGTCGCCTATCCGTACTATGACGCGGCGACGAACGGCGTGAACTTCGAAGGCATGCTGTCGGCGCTGAACGGCTACGACGCAGGCACGATCGTCGTGCTGCACGCGTGCTGCCACAACCCGACCGGCGTGGACCTCACCGATGCGCAATGGCAGCAGATCGTCGACGTCGTGAAGGCACGCAATCTCGTGCCGTTCCTCGATATCGCGTATCAGGGCTTCGGCGAGAACATCGAGGCCGATGCCGCAGCCGTGCGACTGTTCGCCGCGGCGGACCTGAACGCCTTCGTGTCGTCGTCGTTCTCGAAGTCGTTCTCGCTGTACGGCGAGCGCGTCGGCGCGCTGTCGATCATCACGTCGAGCAAGGACGAAGCGACGCGCGTGCTGTCGCAGCTCAAGCGCGTGATCCGCACGAACTACTCGAACCCGCCGACGCACGGCGGCGCCGTGGTCGCCGCGGTGCTCGCGTCGCCGGAACTGCACGCATCGTGGGTGCAGGAACTCGGCGAAATGCGCGACCGCATCCGCGCGATGCGCAACGGCCTCGTCGAGCGCCTGAAGGCGAGCGGCGTCGATCGCGACTTCAGCTTCATCAACGAGCAGCGCGGGATGTTCTCGTACTCGGGCCTGACGTCGGCGCAAGTCGACCGCCTGCGCGACGAGTTCGGCATCTACGCGGTCGGCACGGGCCGGATCTGCGTCGCTGCGCTGAACACGCGCAACCTCGACGTGGTCGCCAACGCGGTCGCAGCCGTCCTGAAGTAATGCCGCGACGACGGGCGGCAGCCGCACCGGCTGCGCCCGTTCGCCACGTAAAAAACGCGCTCGTTCGAGCGCGTTTTTTTATGCGGCCTGCAGTTGCCGGTTACCGCCCGCGAAAACCGATGCGAGCGGCCCCTCGCCTGCTTACTGCATGAACCAGCCGTGGCTGACGACGACGGACTGGCCGGTCAGCGCGGCGCTCGGGAACGCCGACAGGAACAGCACCGTCTGCGCGACGTCCTGCACCGTCGTGAACACGCCGTCGACCGTGTTGCCGAGCATCACCTTCTTCACCACTTCCTCTTCGCTGATGCCGAGCTCCTTCGCCTGCTCCGGAATCTGCTTGTCGACGAGCGGCGTGCGCACGAAGCCCGGGCACACCACGTGCGACCGCACGTTGTGCTTCGCGCCTTCCTTCGCCAGCACGCGCGCGAGGCCGAGCAAGCCGTGCTTCGCGGTCACGTAGGCCGACTTCAGCGGCGACGCTTCGTGCGAGTGCACCGAGCCCATGTAGATCACGACGCCGCCGCGATCGTCCTTGTACATGTGCTTGAGCGCGGCCTTGGTCGTCAGGAACGCGCCGTCGACGTGGATCGCCTGCATCTTCTTCCAGTCGGCGAACGAGTAGTTCTCGATCGGGTTGACGATCTGGATGCCCGCGTTCGACACGAGGATATCGACCGAGCCGAACGCTTCGGCAACCTTGTCGATGCCGCTGTTGACCGCGTCTTCGTTCGTCACGTCCATCGCGACGCCGATCGCCTTGCCGCCCGCATTGATGACCTCTTGCGCGACGGCATTCGCGCCGTCCTGGTTCAGGTCCGCGATCGCGACCGCCGCGCCGGCCTTTGCCAGCTCGAGCGCGATTTCCTTGCCGATGCCGCTTGCGGCGCCCGTGACGACTGCCACCTTGCCGCTCAAATCCGCTGCCATGCACGTCTCCTTCGATGTCGGGTGAATTCGCGGATCCGCCGCACGAGCCGCGATCGTCGTGCAGTCGGCGGCGGACAAGCCGCTATTGTGCATGATCCGGTTCGGCTGTTCGCGCCTAAAACGTCTAAGCTTAAGGTCGATCATGTCACGCAGGAGGCACCCATGCTCTATCGACGGCTTGGCCGCTCCGGCCTGCAGATCAGTGCGCTCTCGCTCGGCTCGTGGGTCACGTACGGCAACCAGGTCGATCGCCGCGACGCACGCGAATGCCTCGCGGCGGCACGCGACGCCGGCGTCAATTTCTTCGACAACGCCGAGGTCTACGCGGGCGGCAAATCCGAGGAAATCATGGGGCATGCGCTCAAGTCACTCGGCTGGCCGCGCGTCAGCTACATCGTGTCGACGAAATTCTTCTGGGGTCTCGCGGAAGCGCCGAATCAATATCACACGCTGAATCGCAAATATCTGCTGAACGCGATCGACGGGTCGCTGCATCGGCTGCAACTCGACTACGTCGACCTCGTCTATTGTCATCGCCCCGATCCGCATACGCCGCTCGAGGAAACCGTGTGGGCGATGAGCGACATGATCGCGCGCGGCAAGGCGCTGTACTGGGGGACGTCCGAGTGGAGCGCGGACGAGATCCGCGCGGCGTGCGAAATTGCCGAGCGCCATCATCTGCGCAAGCCGGTCGTCGAGCAGCCGCAATACAACCTGTTTCACCGTACGCGGGTGGAACAGGAATATGCGCGACTCTACGAGGATTACGGGCTCGGCCTGACGACCTGGAGCCCGTTGGCGTCAGGCCTCCTCACGGGCAAATACCGGCACGGCATCCCGCCCGGCAGCCGCGCGCAAGTGCAAGGTTATGACTGGCTCCGGGAAAGGCTGACCGACCCGGGCAGGAACGAGATCGTCGAACGGCTCGGCCGGGTCGCCGACGAACTCGGCTGCCATGTCGGCCAACTGGCGATCGCCTGGGTGCTGGCCAATCCCCATGTCAGCTCGGTCATCACCGGCGCGTCCCGAATCGAGCAGATCGCCGAGAACATGCGCGCCCTCGATATCGTCGCGAAGCTGTCGCCCGAGATCAAGCAGCGTATCGAGGACCTGGTCGGCAACGCTTACGATTGACGCGCTTGCCGGCCACTCGCGTACCTCGCGTACAATACGCGGCCGCGTCGACGCCCGCCTGGCCTGCCACACCTCGCCAGGCGCATGCGATCGGCAGGCTTTTACCGATTCACCTTCCGTTCCAGGCAGTCCGTCATGCTCAGCTATCGTCACGGTTTTCACGCAGGCAACCACGCGGACGTGCTCAAGCACGCCGTCGTCGTCCAGCTGCTGCGCCACCTGAACAAGAAAGACAAGTCGTACTGGTACATCGACACGCACGCCGGCGCAGGCGTGTACTCGCTGCGCGACGGCTACGCGGCGAAGACCTCGGAGTTCGACACCGGCATCGGCCGCCTGTGGAACGACAAGAACCTGCCGCCGGTGCTCGCCGAATACGTCGACGAAGTGCGTGCACTGAACGACGACGGCGAGTTGCGCTTCTACCCGGGCTCGCCGTACATCGCGTGGCGACTGATGCGCGAACAGGACCGGATGCGCCTGTTCGAGATGCACAGCACCGAGATCGACGTGCTGCGCCACAATTTCCGCGATGCAGGCCGGCGCGCGATGATCTTTTCCGGCGACGGCTTCGAGGGCATCAAGGCGTTGCTGCCGCCCGCGCCGCGGCGTGCGCTCGTGCTGATCGATCCGTCGTACGAGGACAAGAAAGACTACGCGCGCACGCTTGCGTGCGTGACGGAATGCCTGAAGCGTTTTGCGACCGGTTGCTATGCGATCTGGTACCCGCAAGTCGCCCGCACCGAATCCCAGCGCTTTGCCGAGCAACTGAAACGCCTGCAGCCAGACAACTGGCTGCACCTCAGCCTGACCGTGTCGAATCCGCCGGCGGACGGACTCGGCTTGTACGGCAGCGGGATGTTCATCCTGAATCCCCCGTACACGCTCGCACAGAGCATGAGGGACGCATTGCCCTATCTGACCGAAACGCTCGGACAGGATAGCGGCGCCCGGTGCGAGATCGAACACCGGGGGAATTGAGCACGCACGCGTGAATCAGGGTTGCCGCGGTTGTGGCTGCGGCACGGGTTTCGCCTGACCGGCTGGCGGCGCCCCCCATCCGGGAACGTTGATATAGGGTGCGACGAACAGCGGTATCGACGTGTTCGGCGCCTGCTCGGCCGGTGCGCGAATTCGCGCCGGCTCGACGATCGGCTCGGACGAAAGTGGCGCGGTCTGCAGCAGCAATCCGCTTTTGCCATCCTGGATGCCGCGTTGCGTATCGAGGACCAGCGGCTGGGTTGCGGTCGCCGCGTGGGCAACGAGCCCATGAACGAGTAACGCCCCTACCAGACCGAGACGCGCGCATGCCGCTCCGCACGCATCGAGACTCAAGCGCATGGTCTTGCCTCCCCGAGTGAAAAACAGGCCCATACCTTAACGCTACGCGGCCGACTCCACCAGATACGTCGCACAAAAACGTCGCACAAAAAACAAAGCCCCGTCGACACGGGGCTTGCTTATCGTGCAGCGCCACACGGCGCTTGACGGACTCCGATTACAGCGAGTAGCCGCTCGTTTCCAGCGTACGGATACGTTGTTCGAGCTGGACGACGTCCGACGACGTCGCGAGGTAGGCCTCACGGCGCTCACGTTCTGCGGATTCGAACCAGTTGCTCAGCTTTTCGACGATATAGGCGATCATGATGTACTCCAAGGAAGGGGGACCCCTGGCGAATCGATGTTCAGGGATTTCCCGTATAGGGTTATCCCGAATTATAACGACACTGCACCACGACGCCAGTGAAATGCGCGCATGGATGTCATTCCACATTGGAATACAAGGTCACGACAACGTCGCAACCCATTGATTTTATTGATATTAATAAAATGGGTGCGACCGGCCTGTCGAGTGCATGCACTATTCTGGTTCGGTCACCGCGTCAGCAAGACGCGCCAAAATCGGGCATTCGGGTCGTGAGTCACCGTGACAGTGCGCGGCGAGATCGGCCAGCGTATTGCGCATGTCCGTCAGTTCCGCGATACGTTTGTCGAGTTCGGCCACGTGTTCGAGTGCGATCGATTTCACTTCTGCGCTGGCACGGGACCTGTCTTGCCAGAGCGTCAGCAGTTTGCGGATATCTTCGACGAGAAAGCCGAGTCGCCTGGCCTGGCGAATGAAGCGCAGCACATGGATCTCATCGGCACCGTAGATCCGGTATCCCGAATCCGTACGCTTGGTCGGCGTTAGAAGACCCACTTGCTCGTAGTACCGGATCATTTTTGCGCTGACCCCGGATTCACGCGAAGCATCGCCGATGTTCATTCCACCCCTCTCGATCAGATACCTGTTCTGAAGCAAATCTCGAATCGCCGGCACGCGCATTTGCTGTCGGCATCTTGATCGTATCAAAATCGCATCGCGCTCATCGCGGCGCGCAAGGGAGCGAGACGTATGCGTGTTCGATCAAGGCAGGAGGACGCGGCGGACTGCGCGCGCCAGGTGGCGTGGGGAGCCCCACGCATTTCCGCCGCCCCAACGCAAAAACCCCCGCCTTTCGGACGGGGGTTTCTGGCTTAGGGGAGCCTGACGATTACCTACTTTCACACGGGAATCCGCACTATCATCGGCGTAGAGTCGTTTCACGGTCCTGTTCGGGATGGGAAGGGGTGGGACCGACTCGCTATGG
>NZ_JAAGPL010000142.1:0-22935 GCF_017104785.1 Burkholderia sp. Ac-20353
TGCTGGGAGCTGGACGACTCGCCGTTCCATGCGGGCGAGCTCGAAGTGCAGCGGCGCGCGGGCGTCGCCGATGCCGCGGGGGCCGCCGGACGGCGCGGCATCCGGCGCTTCATGCCCGACCAGCATCGGACGTTCTATCCGCAACTGCCGTTCTTCGTGCTCGGTGGCGTCGATGCGGGCGGCCAGCCGTGGGCGACGCTGCGGGTCGGGGCGCCGGGTTTCGTGTCGTCGCCCGATCCGCGCACGTTGCGGATCGCCGGCGACACGTTGCCGGGCGATCCGCTCGACGGCGCGTGGCGGGCCGGCGCGCCGCTCGGCGGGCTCGGCATCCAGTTCGACACGCGGCGGCGCAATCGCGTGAATGGCGTCGTGCATGCGGTCGACGGCAACGCGCTGACGATCGCTGTCGAGCAGAGCTTCGGCAATTGCGCGAAGTACATCCAGGGCCGCACGCCGGTGTTCGATCCGCGTGCGGCTGCCGGTGCGCCGCGGCTCGAACGGTCGGATCGCCTGAGCGCCGACGATCGCGCGCTGCTCGCGCACGCGGATACGTTCTTCGTCGCGAGCGCGAATACGTCGGCGGAAGCGGGCGCGGCGGGCGGCGTCGACGTGTCGCATCGCGGCGGGCCGCAGGGCTTCGTGCGCGTCGAAGACGCGTGGACACTGGCGACGCCGGATTACAGCGGCAACCGGTTCTTCAACACGCTCGGCAATCTCCGGCACGATCCGCGCGCGGGCCTGCTGTTCGTCGATTTCGAGCGCGGCGATCTGCTGTATGTCGCCGCGCTTGCCGAGATCGTCTGGGACGGGCCGCTGGTCGCGTCGTTCGACGGCGCGCAGCGGGTCGTGCGGTATCGCGTGCAGCAGGTGCGCCGCAGTGCGGCGGTCATGCCGTTCCGGTGGTCGGCGCTCGAGTGGGCGCCTCAGTTCGCGGACGGGGTGGCACGTGATGGGCTGAATGACGCGGGCGTGGCGGTGTCCGATACGTCAGGTGACGCATTGGCAAAGGGCGGGAGCGCGCATGCGCTACCGGCTTCGTCAACGGAGTCAACTGCGTCAACGGATTCCCGACCGACATGGCGACCGCTGTGCGTGACCGACGTCGTCGACGAAGCGCATGCGATCCGCTCGTTCTATTTCGAGGCGGCCGACGGCCGCGCGTTGCCATCTTACGAAGCCGGGCAACACGTACCGATCCGCATCGCGATCGCGGGGCGCGATACGCCGGTCATGCGTAGCTACACGCTGTCCGCGGCGCCCGACGCGCGGCGCTACCGGATCACCGTCAAGCGCGAAGGCGTCGTATCGGCATGGTTGCACGATCACGCGCAGGCCGGCGCGATCGTCGATGCGCAGACGCCGCGCGGCCATTTCACGTTCGATACGACGAGCCCGCGCCCGGCCGTGCTGATCTCGGCCGGCATCGGCATCACGCCGATGATCGCGATGCTGGGCCGCGCGCTGGCCGACGACAACCCGTTGCGGCGCGTGCATTTCGTGCATGGCGCGCGTACCCCGGCCGACCGTCCGTTCGCGGCGGAGCTGATTCGACTGGCCGCCGCCGATGCGCGCTTGTCGCTGCACTGGTTCGACAGCCAGCCGGGCGAGGGCGGGATCGCGCAACCGGGGCGCGTCGATGTCGCGCAACTGAAGCGCATCCTGCCGTTCGACGACTACGACTTCTATCTGTGCGGGCCGTCCGCATTCATGCGAGACCTGTACGAAGGCTTGCGCGCGCTCAACGTGGCCGACGAGCGCATCCGCTTCGAGGCGTTCGGGCCGTCGAGCGTGACGCGTCAGCCCACGCATGCGCGTGGCGCGCAAACGGCACCGGTCGCGACGGTCAAGACGATCACGTTCCGCCGCACGGGGCGCGACACCGCGTGGACGCCCGGCGACGGCAGCCTGCTCGAGCTCGCGGAGGCCCGAGGGATCGACGCTCCGTTCGAATGCCGCTCGGGGGCATGCGGCACATGCGCGACGCGGGTGTTGTCGGGCCGGGTCGACTACATGCAGGCACCGGACGCAACCGTCGAGCCGGGCTGCGCATTGCTGTGCATCGCGCAGCCCGCTGCCGGCGCGGACGAGCCGCTCGTGCTCGACCTCTGACGCGGCTGTCTAATGAGGCTGTCTAACGGTGCTGTCTAACGGCGCCGCCGCGCAGGATCGCCAGCACGCGTCAGACACCGCGCATCAGACCGCACGCGTCAAACCGCAAACGCGTCGGCAATCGCGTCGACCACCACGCGCACGCGGGCCGTGCGGGCCAGATCCTGGTGCAGCACCAGCCACGCTTCATACGGCCTGGCCCTGCGTCGTCCGGGCCAGATCCGCGTCAGTTCGGGGTCGCGCTGAGCGACGTAGCTCGGCAATTCGCCGAGCGCGAGGCCCGCGCGCACGAAGGTCGCCAGCATCAGGCTGGAATCGAGTTCCGCGACCACGCGTCCGTCCGCCCGGGATTCGCCGGCCAGCGTATCGTCCTGCTGCTGCGTGACGCCCGGCTGGTACAGCGCGATGTCATGGCCCGCGAACCGGCTGCCGGGTTGCGGCTCGCCGTGCCTAGCAAGATAGCGCCGGGCCGCGTAGAGCCCGACCTCCCAGCTTCCGAGCTGGCGCACGATCAGTTCGGACTGCTCGGGCCGTAGCGTGCGCACGGCGACGTCGGCCTCGCGGCGGGCCAGGTCGAGCATGCGCGTGGTGGTGCTCAGGATCACCCGCACGTCCGGGTGGCGGACCTGCAGGCGCTCGATGGCCGGCACGACGAAATCCACCGCGAGCGCGTCGGTGGTCGTCACGCGCACGTCGCCGGCGATCCGTTCGTCGGCCCCCTCGCTGCGCCGCTCGAACGACACCGCGAGGCGTTCCATTCCCTCGGCCGTCTGCAGCACCTGCCGGCCGCTGTCCGTCAGCACGAGGCCGCCGGTGGTCCGCAGGAACAGCCGGCTGCCGAGGTCGCGCTCCAGGCCGCCGAGCCGCCGCCCGACGGTCGTCTGGTCGAGGTCCAGTTGCTGCGCGGCCCCGCGCAGCGTGCCGGCGCGCTGGATCGCCAGGAAGATGCGTACGTCGTCCCAGTTCATGTGTTCGTATCCAGGGTTGCAAATTTGCAGCATGAGCATGCGAATCCGTGCATTTTCACATGACGGACGGCTGCCTAACATCACGCCTTTCCCTTTCTTCGAACAAGCGCACGGCTGGCACTGCCGGCGTGCGTGGAGCCGCCTGATGTCACACCCAATGTCACACCCGATCCCACGTTTGTCCTTCATCGTTACCGTCGCGATGCTCAGCGCGTTCGGCCTGATCGCGTCCGACGTCTACCTGCCGGCGATGCCCGCGATGGCGGCCGCGTTCGGCGTGGCCGACTGGCAAATGCCGCAGACCGTTTCCGCCTATCTGCTGGTGCTGGCTGCCGCGCAGCTTGCGTACGGGCCGCTGTCGGACCGCCACGGCCGCAAGCCGGTGCTGCTGGCCGGCATCGCGCTCTATATCGCGGGCTCGCTCGGCTGCGCGTCGGCGGCCGGCTTCGCCAGCTTCCTCGCATGGCGGATGCTGGAAGCGGCCGGCGCGGCGGCGGGCCTCGTCATCGGTCGCGCGATCATCGCGGACACCTGCGACAAGCGCGCGTCGGCGAAGGTGTACGCGGTGGTCTATCCGCTGGTGTCGTTGTCGCCGGCGCTGGCGCCCGCGGTTGGCGGCCAGCTCGCGGCGTCGTTCGGCTGGCGTGCCGACTTCGTGTTCGTCGCGGCGTTCGCGGTCGCGGCGTTGCTGATGGTGGTGTTCCTTCTGCCGGAGACCCTGCCTCGCGGCGCACGGGTTCGCACGTCGCCGTTTGCCGGATTCACGCAGGTGCTGCGCGACCGCGCGTTCCTTCGCTACACGCTGATCGTCTGCGCGATCTATTGCGCGTGGTTCGTGTACCTCACGCAATCGCCGTTCCTGTTCGCGCAGCAGGGCCTGAGCGAGCGGCAGAGCGGCTGGCTCTACGTGCCGCTGACCGCCGGCATCGTCGCGGCCAACCTGCTGGCGCGGCGCTGGCTCGATCGCTGGCCGTACGACCGGATCGTCGCGGCCGGCATCGCGTGCTTCGCGCTCGGCGGCGTCGCGTTCGTCGTCGTCGCGGCATGCGGGCTCACCGGGGCGGCCGCCGTGATCCTGCCGATGTCGCTCGTCAGCCTGGCGAACGGATCGTCGCTTTCGCTGGCCGTGTCCGGCGCGATCGCCGGCGAGCACGGTCATGCGGCGACGGCGTCGGGGCTCGTCGGCTTCTGCCAGATCGGCAGCGCGGCGCTGGTGGCGACCGGCGTGAGCGTGCTGTTCGGCACGGGCGGCACCGTTCTGGCGGTGTCGGTGCTGCTGCTCTCATGGCTGGCCTGCGCCGCGTGCGTGCCGCTTTGGCAGCGGACGGGCGCCGCCGGCCGGGCCTGAGCGGCTTCGCGCTTCCCGGCGCGCGACGAAGTGCTGCCTGAAAAGCGTTCGCAACTGCTTCTTTTTTCCGATGCCGATCGGATCGACCATAGCGTCAACCGAAATGAGCAAAGGAGCGAAGCCATGAAACTGCTCGGCATGATCCGCCTGGTCCTGTGGAGTTTCTTCGGCGTGCGCAACAGCAAGTCGCATGCCGCGGATCTCGCGAACGTCAACTTCACGCTGCTGCCGTTCGTCGCGATCATTCTCGCCGCGCTGGTCGGCGCGGTGATCTACGGCGTCGTGCATCTGGTCGCGGATCCGACGTCGACGATGCAGGGGTTCTGAGCGGCGCTCGCGAGCCTGCGTCACCCGATTTCACAGCGCATGGATCTTGCGGTGTAGCGTCGCTCGCGAAATACCCAGCGAGCGTGCTGTCGCGGAGACATTGCCGTTGTGGTATTCGAGCGCCTGACGGATGGCGTCCGCTTCGCGCGCGGCGAGCGTTCCGGGGTGGCTGGCCGGTCGATCGGTCGTGATCCTCGGTGTGCTGACCGGATCGAGCATTTCAGCCGGAAGGTGTTCGACGCGGATCTCGCAGTCCGCGTCCGCCAGCGCGGCCGCGGCGCGCAGCACGCTGCGCAGTTGACGGATGTTGCCGGGCCACGGGTAGGTGAGCAGCGTGCGCAGTGCGATGCGCTCGAGCCTGTATGCGCCGCTTCCGTCAGGCATGCTGACGGACTCGCGTGCGAGCAGCCAGTCGATCAGTTGCAGCAGATCCGAACGTTCGCGCAGCGGCGGCAGCGTAACGCTCACACCTGTCAGCCGATAATAAAGATCCTCGCGGAATTTTCCCTGCGCGACGAGTTCGCGCAGCGGCTGATGCGTCGCGCAGACCAGCGAGAACTCGACCGGCAGTTCGCGGTGGCCGCCGAGCCGTGTGACCTTGCGCTCCTGCAACACGCGCAGCAGCCGGCCCTGCAGTTCGAGCGGCAGATCGCCGATTTCGTCGAGAAAAAGCGTGCCGCTGTTGGCTTGCTCGATCTTGCCGGCCGTTCCGCCGCGCTTGGCACCCGTGAAGGCGCCGTATTCATGGCCGAACAGCTCGGACTCGATGAGACTGGCCGGTAACGCAAAGCAGTTGATCGCGACGAGCGGCCCGCCGTTTCGCGGTCCTGATGCGTGCAGGCGCTGTACGAGCACTTCCTTGCCCGTGCCGGTTTCGCCATAGACGATCACCGGGATGTCGCGTGACAGCGCGCGTCGCCCCTTCTCGAAGCATTCTTCGACCCGCGTATCGTGGTTCAGGTACGGCTGGTCCCGTTCGGGGGAAACGGCCGTGGCGCTCGTCGCGAGCGGTGTGCGGCGCGCCGTGACTGCCGCGTGCTGGCCGTTCGTGCGCCCGTGCACGCTCGCGCGCGCGAAGACGCGCATCCCGCACTCCAGCCGCACGGGAACCGTCGACGGCGGCGACATCGGGTTCGACAGCAGACGCGCCAACGGCACGTCGAGGACCGACGACAAGGGCAGGTCGCCGAGGCGGCCATCGCCGAGTCCGAGGGTCGAACGCGCGCACCGGTTCGCGCCGATGATGCGCCCGTCGCTCGACACCGCGAGTAGCGCGGCATAGGGCGTGTCGATCATGTCGGGCCGGTAGTGGAACCGGATGACGACGCTGTCGGGCAGGTGGTCGAGCATCTGGTTTTCGATTGCGCGTGCGGCGCTCGCGAGCAACGCGAGCGGATCGGCTTGCGACGGCGTGTGGTTGTAGCTCACGTCGAGCGCGCCGACCAGCGCGCCGAACGGATCGATCAGCGGCACGGCGGCACAGGCGAACCGGCCCGCTTCGTCGAGGAAGTGCTCGCGGCCGCGTACAAGCATCGGGCGTCTTTCGGTAAGCGCGCAGCCCGGCCCGTTCGTGCCGACACGTTGTTCGCTCAGATCGCAGCCCGGGCGCAGCACGCGCGCGAGCGCCTGCATCGATGCATGCTCGCCACCGACCGTATTGACGACGACGCCTTCTGCGTTCAGGCACGCGATGATCCAGCGATCGCCGGCGAACGTGTGACGGAGTTGCTCGATTTCCGGCAGCGCATACCTGACCAGATCGACATTCGCTTCTTCGAGTTGGCGGGGTGACACCGCGTGGACGGCGTCCTGCAGGCGGCGGTCGGACGTGGACATCCCGTGGCTGCGCGAGCGTTGCCACGAGCGCACGAGATAGGGCGAGATCGTTTCGTCGCCAACGACTCCCGTTTCGAAGAAATGCTCGCGAACAGCGGTGATCCGCTCATCCAGTGCAACGTCGGCTCGCACGATGATTGCCTCCTCCAGGTGTCTCATTTTGAGTCAGCGTACCGGCGCGACTGACTCAGTCTTCGGCAGCGACACGCACGTCCGGAGTGGCGTCTGCGTATGTCTGTCTCGATATCTCGTCGTAGTTCTCCGCGGATTCTATAGCAGCGGCGGCGCTCGGCACAACGGAACAACGGGGTGGCACTCTTTTTGCGAAGACGTGCTGCGCGATGGCGGACGCGTTGGCAGATCACTGTCGCGCACGCGTTGAACCGCCACGCCTGACAAACGGAGACAGGGTATGAGTCAAGACGCAAGACTGTTGATCGACGGACAACTGGTGGACGCCGACCGGCACCTCGACGTGATCGATCCCGCGACGGGGCGGGCGTTCGCCACGGTTCCACGCGGCGACCACGAACTGGTCGCCGCCGCGGTCGCCGCGGCGAAGCGGGCGCAGCCTGGATGGGCGGCGGCGCCCGTGGTCGAACGCTGTGCATTGCTGGAGCGTGTCGGCAATCTGCTGCGCGACGACGCGGAGGCGTTCGCACGCGCGCTGGTGTCGGAGCAAGGCAAGCCGTTGCCGGAAGCGCGTCAGGAGGTCCAGCTCGCCGAGCATTTCGTGCGCTACCTGGCGCGGCTCGAACTGCCGGTCGAAACCGTGCAGGACGATGCGAGCTACCGGATCGAGGTTCATCACAAGCCGCTTGGCGTCGTCGCGGCGATCACTGCATGGAACTTCCCGCTGCTGATCGCGGCATACAAGATCGCGCCGGCGCTGCTGACCGGCAATACCGTCGTGCTCAAGCCGGCGCCCACCACGCCGATCACCGCACTGATGTTGGGCGCGGGGCTCGCCGACCTGCTGCCGGCGGGCGTGGTCAATGTCGTGACCGACGCGAACGATCTCGGGCCTGTGCTGACTGCCCACCCCGACGTCGCGAAGATCTCGTTCACCGGTTCGACTGCGACCGGCAAGAAGGTGATGGAGAGCGCCGGGCCGAAGCTCAAGCGGGTCACGCTGGAACTCGGCGGCAACGACGCCGCGATCGTGCTGGACGATGTGGATGTCGAAGCGACGGCGGCGAAGCTGTTCGCGAGCGCATTTTACAACTGCGGACAGGTGTGCCTGGCGCTGAAGCGCGTCTACGCGCCTGCGGCACTTTACGACCGGCTTTGCGAAGCGATCGCGGAACACGCGCGCAATGCAGTCGTCGGGAACGGCATGGAGGCGTCGACCACGCTCGGTCCTCTCCAGAACGCCATGCAGTTCGAGAAAGCCAGGCGCTTTCTGGCTGCCGCGCGCGAGGGCGGCACGATCGTCGCCGGCGGCGGCACGTGGGACGACGGCGGATATTTCGTGTTGCCGACGATCGTGCGGGATCTGGACGACGCGAACCCGCTCGTCGCCGAAGAGCAGTTCTCGCCGATCCTGCCGATTCTCCGGTACGAGCGTGTCGACGATGCGCTTGCGCGCGCGAACGCGACGCCATACGGCCTCGGCGGATCGGTGTGGTCCGGTGACGAGGCGAGGGCGATCGGCGTCGCGAAGCAGCTTCAGGTCGGCACCGCGTGGGTCAACCACCACCTCCACTTCGGGCCGCACATTCCGCTCGTGGGCGCGAAGGAGTCGGGGCTGGGCGTGGAGTTCACGTCCGAAGGGCTCGCCGAATACACGCAGACGAGTGTGCTGAGCATCGCGCACTGACAACGACACAGGCCTTGCGAGAAATCCGTACCGCCTCCGGGCGGACGATAACAAGCATATTGGAGACACGATGAAGTTGAAATGCTTCCCCCGCACGGTCGGGGGCCGCGTCGCCGCGGGCGCCGTTTGCGCCGCGTTGGCGGCAACCTCGCTTCCGGCCGTGGCCATCGACGTGGATGCCGGCGACTACACCGCGTTGCCGGCCGGCACGAATCTCGGCATGCTCTACTACCAGCATGCGGAGGACAACCGGATCATGTCGAACGGCACGCAGGTCGCAGGCGGCAAGCTGACGTCGGACATCGGCATCTTGCGTGGCGTCCATTTCATGAACATCGGCGGTTTCACCGTCGACCCGCAGTTCCTGCTGCCGTTCGGCAATGTGCGTGGCAGCAGGAATCTCGAAGGGCTCGGCAGTTCGGGCGGCACCGCCGACCTGATTTTCGCCGCGACCGTCTGGCTCGTGAACAATCCGGACAAGAAGACGTACTTCGGCATCACGCCGTTCCTGTATGTCCCGACCGGGAGCTATGACCGCAATCGTGCGCTGAATCTCGGGGAGAACCGCTGGAAGGGCGCGCTTCAGGCCGGCTTCATCACACCGCTGGTCGGCAATCTGCTGCTCGACCTCATCGCGGACGTCACGTTCTACGGCAACAATACGAACTACGGACCGGCCGGCTCGACGCTCAGGCAGGATCCGCTCTTTCAGGGCCAGGCGTGGCTGCGCTACAACGTCACGAGCACATTCGACGTGCGCGCCGGCTTTTCGCAATCCTTCGGCGGCCGAACGACGATCGACGGCGTATCGCAGGACAACCGCACCAGCACCAACAAGTTCTCGGTGGGCTTCGCATGGTTTCCTGCGCCGACGTGGCAGGTTCTCGGGACGTATGGGCAGGACATCTCGGTGCAGAACGGGCCCAAGGAAGCGGACCGCTTCAACCTGCGGCTGCTGAAGGTGTTCTGAGCGCATGCGCGTTCACGAATGGTTCGCTTCGCTCGCGGCATCGCGCGCGCTGAAAAAAATTGGAGGAAGACTTGAACACATCCCGTATTCGTACCGTCGAGTGTGAAACGGCATCGGCAGCCAACGCAGGTATCCGGTCGCTGCGTGCGCGTCGCTTGGCGGTGCAACGCGCGGCCACATCGGCAGCGCTGGCCCTCGCGCTCCTGTCGTCGCTGGCGATGGCCGCGACGAGCGCGGCGCCGCAATCGCCGCGCGCAACCGTGGCCAACGTCGACGAAGCGTCGGCACGCGCAAACGAGGCGGACACGCGCGAATGGCCGCTGCATGGCCTCGATTTCGCCGGCACGCGCTTCAGCAAGCTCGACCAGATCAACACGTCGAACGTTGCCGATCTCGGGCTCGCATGGTCATACGAGCTGGATTCGACCCGCGGCGTGGAGGCGACGCCGCTTGTCGTCGACGGCGTGATGTACGTGACGGCGCCGTGGAGCGTTGTCCACGCGGTCGACGCCCGGACCGGCAAGTCGCTGTGGACGTACGATCCGAAAGTGTCGCGTCGCTACGGCGTTCGCGGCTGCTGCGACGTCGTTAACCGCGGCGTCGCGCTGTATCGTGGCAAGGTGTTCGTCGGCGCGTTCGACGGCCGGCTGATCGCGCTCGACGCGAAGACGGGCAAGGCACTCTGGTCGCAGGATACGATCAAGGGACAGCGCGGCACCTATACGATCACGGGCGCGCCGATCGTCGTGAAGGGCAAGGTCATCATCGGCAACGGCGGCGGCGAATACGGCGGGCGCGGGTTCGTCACGGCCTACGACGTCGACTCCGGCAAGCGGGCCTGGCGCTGGTATGCGGTGCCGGGCGATCCGTCGAAGCCGTTCGAGGACGCGTCGATGAAGATGGCGGCGAGAACCTGGGATCCGAAGATGGGATCGGCGAACGGCGGCAACGTCTGGAATGCGATGAGCTACGACCCGGATCTGAACCTGCTGTATCTCGGCGTCGGCAATGGCAGCCCGTGGAGTGCCAGGATGCGGGATCCGAAGCTCGGGAACAACCTGTTCCTCGATTCGATCGTTGCGTTGAACCCCGATACCGGCAAATACGTCTGGCACTATCAGGAAACGCCGGGCGAGAATTCGGACTACGACGCAACTGCGAGCCTCGTCCTGGCCGATCTGAACATCGATGGCAAGCCGCGCAAGGTGATCATGCAGGCCCCGAAGAACGGCTTCTTCTTCGTGGTCGACCGGACCAACGGCAAGTTCATCTCGGCGAAGAACTACGTCGACGTGAACTGGGCGACCGGATACGACGCGCAAGGACATCCGATCAAGACCCCGATGGCGCAACCGAGCACCGATCCGATCGAGGTGGTGCCGAGCCCGTTCGGCGCGCGCAACTGGCAGGAAATGGCGTATAGCCCGAAGACCGGCCTCGTCTACATGCCGGTGCAGAACGTGCCGGCGACGCTGTCCGATAACCTGAACTGGGAGCGCGACTCGAAGAACAACAACGAGCCGATGTCCGGGACAGGGTGGAATACAGGTGAACAGATCAACGCCGCACAGCCGAAGGGCAGCGCGTGGGGCCGCTTCATCGCGTGGGATCCTGTGAGGCAGAAGGAGGCCTGGAGGCAGGACTATGCGTCACCGTGGAACGGCGGGGCGGTCGTCACGGCGGGCGATCTGGTGTTCCACGGGACGGCCGACGCACGGCTCGTTGCGTATGACGCGACGACCGGCGAGAAGAAGTGGGAGGCGTCGGTCGGCACAGGCGTCGTCGCGCCGCCGGTCACGTACTCGATCGACGGCAAGCAATACGTGTCGATCGCGGTCGGCTGGGGCGGCGTATACGGGCTGATGCTGCGCGGCAGCGACAAGCGGTCGCCTGGCCGGATCTACACGTTTGCGCTCGGCGCGAAGACGGCCATGCCCGAAACCGTGCCGTACGCGATGACGGACCTGCTGTCGGGCGTGAAATACAAGGAAGCGGACGTGAAGCCCGGGATGCAACTCTATGTCAACAACTGCGTGTTCTGTCACGGCGTGCCCGGCGTCGACAAGGGTGGCGCGATTCCGAACCTCGCGTATGTCGGCTCGGGGATGATCGAGAATCTCGACAAAATCGTGTTCAACGGGCCGTTCTTCGAGCGCGGGATGCCGGATTTCACCGGCAAGCTGACGCAGGCCGACGTGACCAGGATCCAGGCGTTCATTCAGGGAACGGCGGACGCCGTTCGCAAGAGCAAGTGACGCAGCGATGATGCAGGAAGCTGGCGGCAGCGCGCACATGCGTCGACTGACGCGCAGGTCTTGCGCGGCTGAACGGTGCGTTGTCGTTGGGCACGTTGCAGGTCGACGCGCGGACGCGCATCGTTCATACGTGTGCCGCCGCGCCCTTTTGCATCGCATGCCTGCGAGCACGCGGTAGTTCGCGGCTCGACGGCGATGCAATCAGTTCGATGGATATCGGTTCGTGTCGCGGGCCGACCGAAACGACCAGGAGACATTTCATGACCACCGTCATGCCGGGTGCCCCGGCGTGCTTCATCCCGCGCGACGGCCTGTCGATCGTGCAGGGCCGCACCGACGTGCCGCTATCCGGCGCGACTGTCGCGGCGCTGCTGCGCGATACCGCGCAGCGCTTTCCGGACCGCCCGGCCGTCGTATTCCGCGAGCAGCGCGTGCGCTGGGACTGGCGCACGTTCGTGCACGAAGTCGACGTGCTCGCAGCCGGTCTCGCCGCGCTCGGGATCGTCAACGGCGATCGCGTCGGCATCTGGTCGCCGAACCGTGTCGAATGGCTGCTGACCCAGTTCGCGACCGCGCGCATCGGCGCGATTCTCGTCAACATCAATCCCGCGTACCGGCTCGCGGAACTCGAATACGCGCTGAACAAGGTCGGCTGCAAGGCCGTGATCGCCGCCGAGCGCTTCAAGTCGTCCGGCTATGTCGAGATGCTGCAGGCGCTCGCGCCGGAACTCGCGCATTGCGCGCCCGGCGAGCTGCACGCGGCGCGGCTGCCGCACCTGCGGATCGTGATCCGGATGGGCGACGGCGACACACCGGGCATGCTGCGCTATCCGGACGTCGTCGCGAACGGCCGCCGCGTGCTCGACACCGCAGCGCTCGACGCGGTCACGCACACGCTGCACGCGGACGAGCCGATCAACATCCAGTTCACGAGCGGCACGACCGGCAGCCCGAAGGGCGCGACGCTCACGCATCGCAACGTCGTCAACAACGCGCGCTTCATCGCGATGGCGATGCGCTTCAGCGAGCAGGACGCGCTGTGCATTCCGGTGCCGCTGTATCACTGCTTCGGGATGGTGCTCGCCGTGCTCGCGTGTGTGTCGACGGGCGCCGCGATGGTGTTTCCCGGCGAGGCATTCGATCCGGTCGCGACGCTCGCGGCGGTCGCCGAAGAACGCTGCACCGCGCTGCATGGCGTGCCGACGATGTTCATCGCGGAGCTCGATCATCCGGACTTCGCGAACTATGACCTGTCGACGCTGCGCACGGGCATCATGGCCGGCTCGCCTTGCCCGATCGAGACGATGAAGCGTGTCGTGTCGCAGATGCATCTGTCGGCGATCACGATCGCGTACGGGATGACGGAGACGAGCCCTGTGTCGTTCCAGAGTTCGACCGACGATCCGCTCGAGAAGCGCACGACGACGGTCGGCCGCATCCAGCCGCATCTCGACGTGAAGATCGTCGATCCGGATGGCAACATCGTGCCGGTCGGAGCGACGGGTGAGCTGTGCACGAAAGGCTATTCGGTGATGTGCGGCTACTGGGACGACGACGCGAAGACGCGCGATGCGATCGTCGACGGCTGGATGCACACGGGCGATCTCGCGACGCTCGATGCGGACGGCTATTGCAACATCGTCGGCCGGCTGAAGGACATGGTGATCCGCGGTGGCGAGAACATCTATCCGCGCGAGATCGAGGAGTTCCTGTTTCGCCACCCGAAGGTGCAATCGGTGCAGGTGTTCGGCGTGCCGGACCCGAAATACGGCGAGGAAGTGTGCGCGTGGGTCGTGCTGCGCGCGGGCGAACAGATGACCGACGACGACGTGCGCGCGTTTTGCCAGGGGCAGATTGCGCACTACAAGATCCCGCGCTACATCCGCTTCGTCGACGAGCTGCCGATGACGGTCACCGGCAAAGTGCAGAAGTTCGTGATGCGCGAGCAGATGATCGACACGCTGAGGCTCAAAGCCGTCGATACCGCGTGAGCGGACCTTGAAGGCGGCGGCGCGGGTGCCGCCGCCGGGATCGCGTTCGGGGCCGGAACGGATTCAGCCCCCGGCGCTGTCGATCGGACCGGCGCGATGCGCAGCGTCGCGCGGTCGCATGATCCAATCGTTCCATTTCTCCGGTTTCCCCGATCCCCCCATTTCCACTGCCGGTTTGCCGCCGCGCGGTAAAATGCGCGCCGCCCTGCGTTGCAGGCCCGGGCGCGGAGCCCGGCCGCGCGTTTCAGATCCATCAAGATGACTGTGAAAACAAGAACTGCGTCGCCCTTACGGTGGCGGCGCGCGTATGTCCGTGTCGGCGTCCGCGTTGGCGTCGGCCTCGGCATCACGCTTTTCGCCGCGCAAGCGAGCGCGGCACCGGCCGATGCGCCAGGCGCGTCGCCGGATGCCGCATCGGCGTCCGGCGACAGCACGTTGCAGGCGATTACCGTGAGCGGCATGCGCGGCAATGCATTGCGCGCGCGCTCCGCGTCGGTCGCCGGCTTCGACGACGCGCCGTTGCAGGACACGCCCGCGTCGATCAGCGTCGTGACCCGCGCGCAACTCGACGACCAGCAGGCGAAGCGGCTCAGCGACGTCGTGAAGAACGACGCGTCGGTCAGCAACGCATACGCGCCGGTCGGCTATTTCGAAGGCTTCTCGATCCGCGGCTTCCCGGTCGATCTCGCGAGCGCGATCCGGATCGACGGGCTGACCGTGTCCGGCGAACAGAACGTGCCGCTCGAGAACAAGGAGCGCGTCGAGATCCTGAAGGGGCTCGCGGGGATCGACAGCGGCGTCGTCGCGCCGGGCGGCGTGATCAACTTCGTCACCAAGCGCTCCGCGAACGTCGCGAGCGTGACGGCGGGCGTCGACAGCCGCGGCTCGACGTCGGCGGCGGTCGATCTCGGCCGACGCTTTGGCCCCGACAACCAGTTCGGCCTCCGGATCAATGCGGCGAAGGAGAACATGCATTCGTACATCGACGGGACGAATGGCCGCCGCACGTTCGGTTCGATCGCCGCCGACTGGGACATCAGCCCGCGCGCGAGCCTGCAGCTCAATGCGGAATTCCAGCAGTGGATCCAGCGTTCCGGGCCGGGATACCAGCTGCTCGGCGGCACCGTCGTGCCGTCCGTAAAGACGACGTCGAAGGCGCTCGGCACGCAGCCGTGGGCGAAGCCCGTGACGACCGACGCGCTGAACCTCAACGCGCGCTTCGACTACCAGTTCAACGACGACTGGAAGGCCTACATCGCCGCCGGCCGCAGCCGTACGATGATCGACGACAACAGCGCGTTCCCGTACGGCTGCTCGTATGCGCCGAGCTGCACGGCCGGCGCGACGTCGCCGTTCTTCTTCGGCGCGAACGGCGACTTCGACGTGTACGACTTCCGTAGCCCCGGCGAATACCGGCGCAACGACGACGTGCGTGCGGTGGCGACCGGCAAGTTCGCGACGGGGCCCGTGCGGCACGAGTTGACGTTCGGCACGAGCGTGCAGCGGCGTGTCGTGCACATGGCCGATGCCGTGTACGACTACGTCGGCAGCGAGAACATCTACGGCCCGGACCAGACGTTCGCGCCATCGCCGAACCAGCCGGGGCCGTCGTACCCGCGGCTCGACGCGTGGCAATACTCGGTGTTCGGCGTCGACCGGATCAGCTTCGGCGATCATTGGCAGGTGCTCGCGGGCGGCAAGGAGGTGCTGCTGCGCCAGCGGAGCTGGGACAGTCTCGACGGCCCGCAGACCCGCACCGACAAGTCGGTGTTCCTGCCGCAGGTCGCGCTGGTCTACAAGCCGGTGAATGTGCTGTCGCTCTATGCGTCGTACAGCAAGGCGCTGTCGCTCGGCGACCAGGCGCCGGTGCGCGCGACGAACGCGTATGCGTTCCTGCCGCCGGTCGAATCGCATCAGGTTGAAGTCGGCGCGAAGTACGACTGGCTCGACCGGCTGAGCGTCACGGCCGCGGTGTTCTCGATCAGCAAGCCGTTCCAGTTTGCGCAACCGGACGCGTCCGGCACGAGCTACACGTTCGTGCAGCGCGGCACGCAGCGGCACCAGGGCATCGAGCTCGGCGCGGCTGGGCGGGTCACGCAGCGGCTGTCGCTGACCGCGACGGTCGCGGCGATTCGCGCGCGCGCGTACGATTCGGGGTCGCCTGCATATGAGGGGCACCAGATCATCAACGTGCCCGCGCTGCGCGCGTCGCTGTATGCGGACTATGCGGTGCCGGGCGTCGCGGGGCTCGACCTGCTCGGCGGCGTCGACTACAGTGCGAGCCGTAATGCGAACGAGGAGGGCACCGCGCGCGTGCCGGCCTGGTTCGTGTTCAATCTCGGCGCGCGCTATGCGACGAAGATCGGCGGGCACCGCACGGTGCTGCGCGTGTCGGTCGACAACCTGTTCAACAAGTTCTACTGGCGCGATGCGGGCGAGCAGCAAGGCGACGCGTACCTGTTCCCGGGCGCGCCGCGCACTGCGCGCGTGTCGCTGACTTATGATTTCTGACAGGGATCCTTCATCCGTGATCGCCGGATGGCCGCGGGTGGAGACGCGCCGTCCGGCCGACTATATTGGAGAGAACGATGTCCGCACTTGAAATCGCCGGCGTGATCGTCAGCGCGCTCGCGATCTGGCTGACCGCGAAGCGACGCATGCTCTGCTGGCCCGTCGGGCTCGCGTCGGTCGCGCTGTACGGCTGGATCTTCTTCGACGCGAAGCTGTATTCCGACATGCTGCTGCAGGGCGCGTTCGCGGTGCTGCAGGTGTACGGCTGGCGTCGCTGGCTCGCGCAGCGCACGCACGATGCGGAACGCGGCGACGCATCGCACGGCGCGGTCGTGCCGGTCACCGGGCTCAAGCCGGCGATGGTGGTGCCCGACCTGATCGCGGCGGTGGTCGGCAGCGCGCTGCTCGGCGGGATGATGGCGCGCTGGACCGATGCGGCGCTGCCGTTCGTCGACGCGTCGCTGACCGCGTTCAGCCTCGTCGCACAATACTGGACCGCGCGGCGCTACATCGCGTCGTGGGGGCTGTGGATCGTCGTCAACGTCGTGTATGTCGGGATGTTCGTGATCAAGGAGTTGTACCTGACCGCCGGCCTCTATGCGCTGTTCATCGGGCTGGCCGTCGTCGGCTGGCGCGACTGGCGCAGGACGGCCGATGCGCTGCGCGTGCCCTCGCTTGCGTCGCGCGAAGCCGGGCTCTGAGTTGTTTCAGCAGAAGGAGCGTTCATGTCGTTTCCCCTCGAGCCGGCCGCGCAAGCGCCTGATGACGACGTCGGCCTGCACGACGTCGCGCCGCCGCAGTTCGGCGTCGACGGCGAGCAGGCGGAACGCGACTGGCCGCTGATGACGCGTGACGAAGTCGCGGCGGTGCTCGCGGACATTGACGGCGCAGGGCCGCCCGCGCAGCTCGCATGGCACAGCCCGCGGCCGTTCTCGGCGGCCGTGCTGGTGCGCACCGCGCATGACCGCGCGCTGTTCGTGAAGCGCCATCACGTCAGCATCCGCGACGTCGCGGGCCTCGCGGAAGAGCATCGCTTCATCACGCATCTGCGCGAGCGCGGCTGCCCGGTGCCCGACGTGCTCGTCGATCGCGACGGCGTGACCGCCGTCACGCGCGGCGACTGGACCTACGAAGTGCATGCGGTCGCGCCGGGCGTCGACGCGTATCGCGGCGTGATGTCGTGGAAGCCGTTCACGCATGCGTCGCATGCGCATGCGGCCGGCCGCGCGCTGGCCTGCCTGCATCGCGCGTCGGCGGGCTTCGATGCGCCGGCGCGGCCCGTGCGGCTGCTGCTGTCGAGTTTCAGGGTGCTGTCGTCGGACGATCTGGCCGGTGCGCTCGAACGTTGGGTCGACGCGCAACCGCGGCTCGTGCGCGCGCTCGCGACGCGTGACTGGCGCGATGACGTCGCGGACGCGATCGGCCCGTACCATGCGCGCCTCGCGCCGCTGCTGCCTGCGTTGCCGCCGCTGTGGACGCATGGCGACTGGCATGCGTCGAACCTGCTGTGGACCGACGCCGGGCCCGGCGCGCAGGTTCAGACCGTGCTCGACTTCGGTCTGTCGGACCGCACCTGTGCGGTGATGGACCTTGCGCTCGCGATCGAGCGCAATGCGATCGACTGGATGGCGCCGGCCGATGCGCGCCGCATCGAGTACGATCAGATCGCCGCGTTGCTCGACGGCTACGAGTCGCTCGAACCGCTGGACGGCGATGCGTATGCGGCATTGATCGCGCTGCTGCCGATCGTGCATACGGAGTTCGCGTTGTCCGAGGTCGCTTATTTCGACGGGATCGTCGGTTCGCCCGAGAATGTCGACGTCGCCTACGACGGCTACCTGGTCGGGCATGCGCGCTGGTTCGGCGCGGCCGGTGGCCGGCAGTTGCTCGACTGGCTGGAGCGCCGTCGGTATGCACGGCGGGCGCGGGCGTGAGCAACGTGCCGTGTCGCACGGGCGCGTCCGACGACGCGCGGTGCGCACGCTGATCGATACCGACGTCGCGATCGACGACGGGTCGCTACGGAAGCGGGCGGCTGATCCGGCGGTGCCGATGGTGAGCGACGATTGATCTGTCGCCTGCCACCGGCGCCGCCCCCGCATCAAACCTGCGCGAGCGCCTGCTCGAGATCGGCGATCAGGTCGTCGATATGTTCGATCCCGATCGACAGCCGCACCGTTTCTTCCTTCACGCCGGCCTTCGCGAGTTCCGCCGGCGACAGCTGGCGATGCGTGGTCGACGCCGGATGCGTCGCGAGCGACTTCGTGTCGCCGATGTTGACGAGCCGCGTGAACAGCTTCAGCGCGTCCTGGAACTTCGCGCCGCCGGCAAGCCCGCCGCGTACGCCGAACGTCAGGAGCCCCGGCGCGCGGCCGGACAGATAGCGCTTGACGAGCGCATGGTCCGGATGATCGGGCAGCCCCGCGTAATTTACCCATTCGACCTTTTCATGGCGCGCGAGATGCTGCGCGATCTTCAGCGCGTTGTCGCTGATGCGCTCGACGCGCAGCGCGAGCGTCTCGATGCCCTGCAGGATCTGGAACGCGTTGAACGGCGAGATCGCCGCGCCCATGTTGCGCAGCGGCACCACGCGCGCGCGGCCGATGTACGCGGCCGCGCCGAACGCTTCCGTGTAGACGACGCCGTGATAGCTGACGTCCGGCTCGTTGAGCCGCTTGAAGCGGTCTGCGTGCTCGGCCCACGGAAACTTGCCCGAATCGACGATCGCGCCGCCGAGGCTCGTGCCGTGCCCGCCGAGATATTTCGTCAGCGAATGCACGACGATGTCGGCACCGTGCTCGAACGGCCGCAGCAGGTACGGCGACGGCACCGTGTTGTCGACGATCAGCGGAATCCCGTGACGATGCGCGACGTCGGCGAGCGCCGCGATGTCGGTGATGTTGCCGAGCGGATTGCCGACCGATTCCGCGAAGATCGCCTTCGTGCGCGCGTCGATCAGCGGCTCGAACGACGCGGGGTCGCGCGGATCGGCGAAGCGCGTCGTGATCCCGTATTGCGGCAGCGTGTGCGCGAACAGGTTGTAGGTGCCGCCGTACAGCGTGCTCGCCGAGATGATGTTGTCGCCGGCTTCGGCGATCGTCTGGATCGCATAGGTGACGGCCGACTGGCCCGACGCGAGCGCGAGTGCGCCAATGCCGCCCTCGAGCGCGGCAATCCGCTGCTCGAGCACGTCGGTCGTCGGGTTCATGATCCGCGTGTAGATGTTGCCCTGCACCTTCAGGTCGAACAGGTCGGCGCCATGCTGCGTGTCGTCGAACGCATAGGCGACCGTCTGGTAGATCGGTACCGCGACTGCGCGCGTCGTCGGGTCGGGACGATAGCCGCCATGGACGGCGAGGGTTTCGAGACGCCAGTTTGAATCAGCGCGGTCGGTCATGCTGTGCTCCGTGTGTTGTTGTGATGATCTCGGGGTACGGCCGTCCGGCGATTATAGAGATAGCGGCGCGAAGACTTTAGACTGATTGGTTGGTTGCTTATGGGCGCTTGTGGTCACCTGCGGGCATAGAATGCGATTTTCCACGGACGACGAGGGCGACATGGATCTGCAACAATGGACGCAAGTGGACGAATATCTGACCGGGGCGCTCGTGCCGTCCGATGACGCGCTCGATGCGGCGCTCGCGGCGAGCGACGCGGCGGGCATGCGGGCGATCAACGTCGCGCCGAACCAGGGCAAGCTGTTGCAGCTGCTCGCGACGATTCGCGGCGCGCGCCGCATTCTCGAAGTCGGCACGCTCGGCGGCTACAGCACGATCTGGCTTGCGCGCGCGTTGCCGCCGGGCGGCCGGCTGGTGACGCTGGAACTGAGCCCCGAGCATGCGAAGGTCGCGACGCAGAACATCGCGCGGGCCGGGTTTGCGGATGCTGTGTCCGTCGTCGTCGGCAACGCGAAGGACAGCCTCGCGCAGCTGATCGAGGAGGGCGCGGAGCCGTTCGACTTCATCTTCATCGATGCGGACAAGGAGAACAATCCGGCTTACCTGGACGCGGCCCTGAAGCTGTCGCGGCCGGGCACGGTGATCGTCGTCGACAACGTCGTGCGGCGGGGCGGGGTGGCGGATCCGGACAACCATGATCCGGATGTCGTCGGCGTGCGCGACGGGTTCAGGTTCATCGCGGCGGAACCGCGCGTCACGACGACGGCTGTGCAGACCGTCGGTTCGAAGGGGTGGGACGGGTTTTCGATTTCGGTCGTGGACGAGTGAGCAGGATCGCACGCACACGCGTGCCAACCCCGTGCCAACCCCGCGCTAACCCTTCACGCACACCACCTGACGCAGCGTGTGCACCACTTCGACGAGGCTGCGCTGGGCCGCCATCACCGCGTCGATGTCCTTGTAGGCCATCGGGATTTCGTCGACGACACCCGCGTCCTTCCGGCATTCGACGCCTTGCGTCGCCTTCACCTGGTCGTCGACCGTAAAGCGGCGCTTCGCCTCGGTCCGGCTCATCGCGCGTCCCGCGCCGTGGCTGCACGAGCAGAAGCTCTCCGGATTGCCGAGCCCGCGCACGATGAAGCTCTTCGCGCCCATCGAGCCCGGAATGATCCCGAGCTGCCCCTTCTGCGCGGACACCGCGCCCTTGCGGGTCACGAGCACGTCCTCGCCGAAGTGGCGTTCCTTCTGCACGTAGTTGTGGTGGCAGTTCACCGCGTGCTCGTCGACGTCGAACGGCTTGCCGATCGCGTTGCGCGCCGCCTGGATCACCGCATCCATCATCACCAGCCGGTTGCGGCGCGCGTAGTCCTGCGCCCAGCCGACCGCCGCCACGTAGTCGTCGAAATGCCGGCTGCCCTCGCTGAAATACGCGAGGTTGCGATCCGGCAGGTTCGCGATGTGCTGCCGCATGTCGGACTGCGCGAGTTCGATGAACAGGCTGCCGATCGCGTTGCCGACGCCGCGCGAACCGCTGTGCAGCATGAACCACACGGCGTCGTTCTCGTCGACACACACTTCGATGAAGTGGTTGCCGGTGCCGAGCGTGCCGAGGTGCACGTAGTGGTTCGTCTTCTCCAGCTTCGGATACTTGTCGACGATCCGCTGGAACCCCGGCAGCAGCGACTTCCACATCTCGTCGACCTGCTGCGGCGCGCGGTTGCCCCACGCGCCCGGATCGCGCCGGCCCGGCACGCGGCCGTGCGGCACCGCGCGTTCGATCGCGCTGCGCAGCCCCGCGAGCGAGTCCGGCAGGTCCGACGCCGTCAGCGTCGTGCGCGTGGCCATCATCCCGCAGCCGATGTCGACGCCGACCGCCGCCGGAATGATCGCGCCCTTCGTCGGAATCACGCTGCCGATCGTCGAGCCCTTGCCGAGGTGCACGTCCGGCATCACCGCGACGTGCCGGAAGATGAATGGCATCTGCGCGGTGTTGCGCAGCTGCGCGCGTGCATCCTCTTCGACGGCGACGCCCTGGGTCCACATCTTCACCGGCTTGCCGTGCGCCAGTTCCATCACTTGATAATCCAGTTCACTCATTGCTTCACCTGCTTTCGTTATGGTTGGCGCGGCGCCCGTGCGCCGCGCCGCCGCGTTCATTGCGCGGCCTTGATGCTGACGAGTCCGTTCAGCACCTGGTCGAGACCGCCGAACACCGAGATGCGGTCGATCCGTTCCGCGACGCGCTCGAGCGTTTCGAGCTCCTTCAGCCGCAGCGCGGTCGGATTCTCTTCCATCACCTTTGCGGTGTTCAGCAGCGAACGGGTCGCCGCGGTTTCCTCGCGGCGGCGGATCACGTTCGCCTGCGCGGCCTTCTCGGCCTCGACGACCTGCGCGAGGATCGTCTTCATGTCGCCCGGCAGCACGATATCCTTCACGCCGACACTGCGTACGTCGACGCCCGACTCGGCCAGGCGCGCACGCACCTGCGCGATCACGACCTCGTCGAGCATCTGCTTGTCCTCGAGCAGCTCGTCCAGCGTGCGCGTGCCGACGGCGGCGCGCAGCGCGAACTGCAGCTCGCGGTACAGGTGCTCGACCGGCTTCTGCAGCTGGCCGTATGCGCGCAGCACGTCCGCATAGCACCACGTCGCCGACAGGTTCAGCCGCAGCGCGACCTTGTCGCGCGTCAGGATCTCCTGCCCGCCGACTTCGAGCGCCTGCAGCCGCAGGTCGACGAGCTCGACCGTCACGTCGCGGTTGAAACGCCAGAACGCGGCGAGGCCGGCCTCCAGCAACTGTTCGATCCTGCCGTCGATCTTCAGCACACCGACATGGTAGGCCGGCACCTGCGCGAGCAGCACGCCGGTGAGCCCCGCGACGCCGCGTGCCCGCAGCGTCGTCTGCGCGAGCCGCTTCGTCAGCCCGGCCGGCAGCGCGCCGCCCTGCGCGAGATCGATTCGCTCGAAGCGGTGCTCGATCAGCCCGCGCCAGTACAGCCGGCGCGTACCGGGCGCGAGGATCTCGACGAGCACGTCGTTCTCGTAGCGCAGGCCCGCTTCGTCGTCCGCGAGATCCATCGCGACGAAATAGCGCGCGAGCACGTCCTGCGCGTCGTGACGCAGGTAATCGGCGAGTGCGTCGTCGGCGAGCGGCGCGTCGAGACGCGCGGTCTGCACCGACAAACGCTTGAACGGATCGAAGGCCCGGAACACGCCCGGTTCGAGTACTTTCACGAAATCGCCCTCGCTCAACAGCAGCGCGCGCTCGTTCTTCTTTACGACATGACGCATCCACATATTCTTGTCCTTTTCATTATGGTCCGCCGGCGGTCACGCGTCGCACGGATCGGGGCGCGACGCGAGCGGGCGGGCAGGGCGGACGCTCCGCACGGGCGCGCGCGGAG
>NZ_JAAGPL010000143.1:0-22440 GCF_017104785.1 Burkholderia sp. Ac-20353
TCCTTCGGCGCGCAAATCGAGTACCTTGTCGTTCGCGGCGACGCGCAGGTCGATCTCAGGCAGGCGCGCCTGCAGCCGGCCGAGGCGCGGCAGCAGCCACAGCGCGGTGACGCCGATGCTCGCGGTGATCGTGACAGGCTGGCGCTCGCGCGCGGCGGCGAGCGTGCCGACCGTGTCCTGCAGGCTGCGCAGCGCGGCGTCGGCGACGCGGAACAGGCGCTCGCCTTCGGGCGTGAACGCGATCTTCCGGTAGCCGCGCTCCAGCAGCGCGACGCCGAGGTGCGCCTCGAGCGCATGCACCTGGCGGCTGACCGCGGATTGGGTGACGCACAGATCCTGCGCGGCGAGCGTGATGCTCATGCGGCGGCCGACGGCGACGAAGCCGCGCACGAGATCCAGCGACGGAAGACGGACAAGAGGCGTTGACATGCGTTGGACTCATGCGAACGGAGCCGCAAGATTGGTTGAGTTCGCGCGGCGCGTCAAGTTCAATGGAGGCGGACGGGGCCGCGCGCGCAGATGGCGCGACGCAGCCGAGATGAGCCGGGCAACCGGCTCGAGCCTGGAGACAAGATGAAGAATTCGAACCAGACGGCCCGCGAACGGCGCGACGAGCGTACCGCAGGCCCGCTGCCGCCGGAGCCGGTGACGCTGCACGCGGCGGACGGCTATGCGCTGCGCGGCCACGTATGGCGACATCGCGCGGCCGCGGCCGGGCGGCCGGTCACGGTCGTGAACTGTGCGACGTCGGTGCGCTGCGACTATTACTTCCGCTTTGCCGCGTGGCTGTACGCGCACGGGCACGACGTGCTGGTCTACGACTATCGCGGCATCGGCGGATCGCGCCCCGCGCGGCTCGCGGGCCTGCATGCGAACTGGCTCGACTGGGGGCGGCTCGACTGCGAGGCTGCGCTGAAGTACGCGCGCGACCATTTTCCCGGCCAGCCGCTCGACGTCGTCGCGCACAGCATCGGCGGCTTCGCGCTCGGGCTCGCGCCGTCGAACGTGTACGTGCGGCACGTGCTGACGGTCGGCGCGCAGTACGCGTACTGGCGCGATTACCTGCCGGTCGAGCGGCGGCGCATGTGGTGGAAGTGGCACGTCGCGATGCCGGCGCTCGCGGCGGTCTGCGGCTATGTGCCCGCGAAGCGGCTCGGCTGGATGGAGGACACGCCGCGCGGCGTCGCGCTGTCATGGGCGCGTTCGCAGCCGCATTTCGAGGACGGCTACACGCGCGGCCCGCATGCGGAGAGCGTCGAGACCCGCGCCGGGCTGCCCGCGCGCTTCGCGGCGATGACCGCGCCGATGCTCGCGATCGGCCTCGAGGACGACGCGTTCGGCACCGTCGCCGCGATCGAGCGGCTGGTCGGCTATTACACGGGCAGCGACGTCACGCATCTGCGGATCGCGCCGCGCGATATCGGCGTTGCCGCGATCGGGCACTTCGCGTTCTTCCACAGCCGCTTCACCGACACGCTGTGGCCTGTCGCGCTGCACTGGCTGCAGCACGGCGTGCTGCCGGCCGATGCGCCGGGTGCTGTCCATGCGCTCCATCCGGCGGCGCGCTCGCGGCATGGGTACGCGAGTGCGGCGGTGAACGGCTGATCGATTAACATCGGACGTTTCGCCCCGCAGGCCACGTGTCGATGTCCACCCCGTCCGTTCCCGATTCCTCCGCCGGTGCGCAGCGCGCGTATCACGGGTATCGCGCGCATGCGCTCGACGTGCCGCCGGCCGCGCGGCGCGCGGGCGTGCAGGTCGTGCGTATCGATTTCGACTGGCGCGAGCCGCTCGCGTCGCCTGCCTACGCGGCGCTGTGCGATGCCGAGCGCGAACGCGCCGGCCGATTTCTCCGATGGGAGGACACGGTGCGCAGCGCCGCGACGCGCGCCGCGCTGCGCGACGTGCTCGGCCCGCAGCTCGGCGTTGCGCCGCATGCGGTGGCGCTCGTCGTCGGCGAGTCCGGCCGCCCGGCGCTCGATCCCGCGCATCGCGCGTCGCTCGATTTCAACGTGTCGCACGCGGGCGATCATGCGCTGATCGCGTGGTCCGCGGCCTGCCGCGTCGGTGTCGACATCGAGCGCAGCGGCCGCGCGATCGACTGGCGCGCACTGGCCCGCGAGGTCTGCACGCCGGCCGAAGCCGCATATCTGGACAGCCTGCCGGACCCCGCGCGTGCCGCCGCGTTCATGCGCGTGTGGGCCGCGAAGGAAGCGTTGCTGAAGGCGCTCGGCACGGGCATCGTCGGCGGGCTTCGCGCGTTCGCGGTCGTGCCGCCGCGCGACGCGGCGACGCCGTCGATGCAGGTTGTAGCACCAGCCGCGCCCGCGGCCGGCGTGGCCGCGTTCGACGCCGCGTGGCTCGACGCGGCGCCCGGCTACGCGGCGTGCATCGCGTGGACGCGCGGCTGACTGCCACTCACTCGAGCGGCGCGTCGTCTCGTGCACGTGAGCAGGCGCGTCGTCGCGACGAAGAACGTGGTCGAGAACGCAACCTGAGCGTGGCGCACGGATCATGGCGGCGTCCCCGGAGCGGGTGGGGTGATTCGTATGTTGCAAATAATTAAATAAATACGACATTCGATATGCCGGTCAGCCGACCAGTCGGGCGATTCCGGGCATCAGGGAAACTCCCGAGTCGAAATCGGTGAAAAACCACTTGTCTATACAAGTTCGGGTCACTACACTGCAATCCATCCCGAACTTGTCTAGACAGGATTGCTCACATGATTACGTTGACCCCCGGCCACCTGACCCTCCCGCAACTGCGCCAGATCGCACGCCAACCCGTGCAGCTCGCGCTCGACCCGGCAAGCTTCGCGAAGATCGACGCAGGCGCGAAGGCCGTCGCCGACATCGCCGCGAAGGGCGAGCCGGCCTACGGCATCAACACGGGCTTCGGCCGCCTCGCCAGCACGCACATTCCGCACGACCAGCTCGAGCTGCTGCAAAAGAACCTCGTGCTGTCGCACGCGGTCGGTGTAGGCGAGCCGATGGCGCGCTCGTCGGTGCGTCTGTTGATCGCGCTGAAGCTGTCGAGCCTCGGCCGCGGCCACTCGGGCATCCGCCGCGAAGTGATGGACGCGCTGATCAAGCTGTTCAACGCCGACGTGCTGCCGCTGATCCCGGTGAAGGGCTCGGTCGGCGCATCGGGCGACCTCGCGCCGCTCGCACACATGTCGGCCGTGCTGCTCGGCGTCGGCGAAGTGTTCATCCGCGGCGAGCGCGCGAGCGCGGTCGACGGCCTGCGCGTCGCGGGCCTCGCGCCGCTGACGCTGCAGGCGAAGGAAGGCCTCGCGCTGCTGAACGGCACGCAGGCATCGACCGCACTGGCGCTCGACAACATGTTCGCGATCGAAGACCTGTACCGCACCGCGCTGGTCGCGGGCGCGCTGTCGGTCGACGCGGCGGCCGGCTCGGTGAAGCCGTTCGACGCGCGCATTCATGAACTGCGCGGCCACCAGGGCCAGATGGACGCGGCGGAGTCCTACCGCGCGCTGCTGGAAGGTTCGGCGATCAACCTGTCGCACCGCGACTGCAGCAAGGTGCAGGACCCGTACAGCCTGCGCTGCCAGCCGCAGGTGATGGGCGCGTGTCTCGACCAGATGCGCCATGCGGCCAACGTGCTGCTCGTCGAAGCGAACGCCGTGTCTGACAACCCGCTGATTTTCCCGGACACCGGCGAAGTGCTGTCGGGCGGCAACTTCCACGCTGAGCCGGTCGCGTTCGCGGCGGACAACCTCGCGCTCGCCGCATCGGAAATCGGCGCACTGGCCGAACGCCGCATCGCACTGCTGATCGATGCGACGCTGTCGGGCCTGCCGCCGTTCCTCGTGAAGGATGGTGGCGTGAACTCGGGCTTCATGATCGCCCACGTGACGGCTGCCGCGCTCGCGTCGGAAAACAAGACGCTCGCACATCCGGCATCGGTCGATTCGCTGCCGACGTCGGCAAACCAGGAAGACCACGTGTCGATGGCGACGTTCGCCGCGCGCAAGCTCGCCGACATCGCCGACAACACGAAGCACATCCTCGCGATCGAGCTGCTCGCCGCCGCACAGGGCGTCGACCTGCGCGCGCCGCACCACACGAGCCCGAAGCTCGCGGAAGTGATGGAAACGATTCGCGGCAAGGTCGCGCACTACGAGCTCGACCACTACTTCGCACCGGACATCGCGGTGATCGCGAAGCTGGTCGACGAGCGCGCGTTCGCGAAGCACAGCCCGTTCTCGTTCGCGTCGGAACAGTAACGCGATGAGCGCACCGGTCTACCAGGAGATCAAGGACTTCATCCTGGCTCGCATTCACGCCGGCGATTGGGCGGAAGGCGACCAGGTGCCGTCCGAGAACGAGCTGGCCCGCGAGTTCAAGGTCGCGCGCATGACCGTCAACCGCGCGCTGCGCGAGTTGACGGCCGAGCAGGTGATCACGCGCGTGCAGGGTGCCGGCACGTTCGTCGCGCGGCCGAAGTACGAGTCGAC
Source organism: Burkholderia sp. Ac-20353 (assembly GCF_017104785.1). NCBI lineage: Bacteria > Pseudomonadati > Pseudomonadota > Betaproteobacteria > Burkholderiales > Burkholderiaceae > Burkholderia > Burkholderia sp. Ac-20353. The sequence continues at coordinate 4,481 of NZ_JAAGPL010000143.1, forward strand.
CCTGGTGGCGATCCGCAGTATCTCCGAGGAAGTCGCGGCGCGCGGTCATGCGTATCACGCCCGCGTGCTCGGCCTCGCGATGGTGAAGGCCGACGAGGCGCTCGCGGACGAGATGCAGGTCACGGTGCGCGCGAAGCTGTTCCATTCGCAGGTGCTGCATTTCGAGAACGACGAGCCGGTGCAGCTCGAAGAACGTTGGGTGAATCCGGCCGTCGCGCCGGATTACGCCGAGCAGGATTTCACGAATACGACGCCGAACCAGTACCTGATGCGCGCGGCACCGCTGCAGCGCGTCGAGTACCGGATCGAAGCGGCCGCACCCGCGCAGCCGATGCGCGAGCAGCTTCGGATGGACGACGTCGAACCGTGTCTGGTTTTACATCGGCGCACCTGGTCGCAGGGCGTCGTCGCCTCGGTGGCGAATTTGTGGCATCCCGGCAGCCGTTATCGCTTCACCGGGCATTTCTGAATCCTATTGATTATCCATTTCCTTCGGGAGCAGTCGTCATGAACCATCCGAAACACATCGATCCCCGTCTCGATCCGACGCGCACGATCCGTGCGCCGCGTGGCAGCGAGAAGGTCTGCAAGACCTGGCTCGCCGAAGCGGCATACCGGATGATCCAGAACAACCTGGATCCGGAAGTCGCCGAGCACCCGCACGCGCTCGTCGTGTACGGCGGCATCGGCCGCGCGGCGCGCAACTGGGAATGCTACGACCAGATCCTCGCGTCGCTGAAGGACCTGAACGAAGACGAGACGCTGCTCGTGCAATCGGGCAAGCCGGTCGGTGTGTTCCGCACGCACAAGGATGCGCCGCGCGTGCTGCTCGCGAACTCGAACCTCGTGCCGCACTGGGCGACCTGGGACCACTTCCACGAGCTCGACCGCAAGGGCCTGATGATGTACGGCCAGATGACGGCCGGCAGCTGGATCTACATCGGCAGCCAGGGCATCGTTCAGGGTACCTATGAAACCTTCTTCTCGGTCGCGAACCAGCACTTCAACGGCGACCCGTCGGGCCGCTGGATCCTGACGGGCGGCCTCGGCGGCATGGGCGGCGCGCAGCCGCTGGCAGCGACGATGGCCGGCTTCTCGATGATCGCGGTCGAATGCGACGAGACGCGCATCGACTTCCGCCTGAAGACGCGCTACGTCGACAAGAAGGCGACGACGCTCGACGAAGCGCTCGGCATGATCGAGGAAGCGAAGCGTACCGGCAAGCCCGTGTCGATCGGCCTGCTCGGCAACGCGGCCGACGTGTTCGCGGAACTCGTCACGCGAGGCATCACGCCGGACTGCGTGACCGACCAGACGAGCGCGCACGACCCGATCAACGGCTACCTGCCGCAAGGCTGGACCGTCGCGCAATGGCGCGAGGCGCAGAAGGTCGATCCGCAAAGCATCGTGAAGGTCGCGAAGCAGTCGATGGCCGTCCAGGTGCGCGCGATGCTGGCGCTGCAGGAGCGTGGTGCTGCGACGCTCGACTACGGCAACAACATCCGCCAGATGGCGCTGGAAATGGGCGTCGAGAACGCGTTCGACTTCCCGGGCTTCGTGCCGGCGTATATCCGCCCGCTGTTCTGCGAAGGCAAGGGTCCGTTCCGCTGGGTCGCGCTGTCCGGCGATCCGGAGGACATCTACAAGACCGACCAGAAGGTGAAGGAGCTGATCCCCGACGATCCGCACCTGCACAACTGGCTCGACATGGCGCGCGAACGCATCGCGTTCCAGGGCCTGCCGGCGCGGATCTGCTGGGTCGGCGTGAAGGATCGCTATCGCCTCGGCCAGGCGTTCAACGAGATGGTGAAGAACGGCGAACTGAAGGCACCGATCGTGATCGGCCGCGACCACCTCGACACGGGTTCGGTCGCGAGCCCGAACCGCGAGACGGAATCGATGAAGGACGGTTCGGACGCCGTCAGCGACTGGCCGCTGCTGAACGCGCTGCTGAATACCGCAGGCGGCGCATCGTGGGTGTCGCTGCACCACGGCGGCGGTGTCGGGATGGGCTTCTCGCAGCACTCGGGCGTCGTGATCGTCGCCGACGGCACGGCTGAAGCACACGAGCGTCTCGGCCGCGTGCTGCTGAACGACCCGGCGACGGGCGTGATGCGCCATGCGGACGCCGGCTACGAACTCGCGCAGCAGACGGCCCGCGAAGCCGGCCTGAAGCTGCCGATGCTCGGCCGCTGAGCGATGACGGCGCTCGATCAGGCGCCGGCAGGCGCGACGGGCACGACGCTGATTCGCGCGTCGTCGCTCGTCGCGTCGCCGTGGAAAAACGGCGGTGGCGTGACGCGCGAGATCGTCGCACATCCGCCGGGCGCGGCGCTCGACGCGTTCGCGTGGCGCGTGAGCGTCGCGGACGTCGGCGCGGCGGGGCCGTTCTCGCGCTTTCCCGGCATCGACCGCACGCTGGTGCTGTTGTCGGGCGCCGGCATGACGCTTGCCGAACAAGGCGGCGCGCAGCATGTGCTCGATGCGCCGCTCGCGCGCGCGGATTTCGCGGGTGAGACGGCGATCGACGCGACGCTGCACGACGGCGCGACGCGCGACTTCAACCTGATGACGCGCCGTGCGACGACGCGCGGATCGGTCGCCGCGTGGCGCGTCGGCACGCATCGCGTCGAGCGTGCGGACACCGTGCTGCTGTTCTGCGCGGCGGGTACGGTGCAAGTCGTGCTCGACGGCGCAACTCATACGCTTGAAGAACTGGACACGCTGCGGCTCGACGGGCCGCAGCGTGCGTTTGACGTCGCGGTGAGCGGCGACGGCGCGCTGCTCGCCGTGTCGCTCGTCGTGTCACCTGCGGCTGCCGATACGAACTGAACGCATGAAACCGACTGTCTGGCATCACCTGAGGCTGTGTCCGCACGGCCATCCCGACGAGACGATCGACGACGCGGCGATCGCTGTCGACGAAACCGGCACGATCGTCTGGCTCGGCGCGTTCTCCGCGCTGCCGAACGGTTATGCGCACTGGACGCGCGAGGACCTGCACGGCGCATGGGTCACGCCGGGGCTCGTCGACTGCCATACGCACCTCGTGTACGGCGGCACGCGCGCGGACGAATTCGCGCAGCGCCTCGCGGGCGTCAGCTACGAGGAGATCGCGCGGCAGGGCGGCGGGATCGTGTCGACAGTGCGCGCGACGCGCGACGCCGACGAGGCGACGCTGTTCGTGCAGGCCGCCGCGCGCCTGAAGCCGCTGCTCGCCGAGGGCGTGACCGCGATCGAGATCAAGTCGGGCTACGGGCTCGACCTCGCGAGCGAGCGCAAGATGCTGCGCGTCGCGCGCCAGCTCGGCGAACGCTTCCCGGTGACGGTCTATACGACCTTCCTCGGCGCGCACGCGTTGCCGCCGGAATACGCGGGCCGCGCGGACGCGTACATCGACGAAGTCTGCAACCGGATGCTGCCGACGCTGGCCGACGAAGGGCTCGTCGATGCAGTCGACGTGTTCTGCGAGCGCATCGGCTTCTCGCTCGCGCAGACGGAACGCGTATTCGAAGCGGCCTCGCGCCGCGGGCTGCCCGTCAAGCTGCACGCGGAGCAGTTGTCGAACGCGGGCGGTACCGCGCTCGCCACGCGCTACCGCGCGCTGTCCGCCGACCACCTCGAATTTCTCGACGAAGCCGGCATCGAGGCGATGAAGGCGGCCGGCACGGTGGCCGTGCTGCTGCCCGGCGCGTACTACTTCATTCGCGAGACGCAGTTGCCGCCGCTCGAGCTGCTGCGCAAGCACGGCGTGCCGATCGCGCTCGCAACGGACCACAATCCGGGCACGTCGCCGCTCGAATCGCTGCTGCTGACGATGAACCTCGGCTGCACGCTGTTCCGCATGACGGTGCCCGAAGTGCTGCAGGGCGTGACGCGCCATGCAGCGGCGGCACTCGGCCGCGCGGATCGTCACGGCGCGCTCGAAGCCGGCCGCCAGGCCGATTTCGCGGTGTGGTCGGTCGGCTCGCTCGCGGAACTCGCTTACTGGATCGGCCGCCCGCTGTGCGAGCAGGTCGTGCGCGGCGGGACGACCGTGTTTCGTCGTACGAACGGATAGCTTTGCATGGGGTCAGAGTAAGCGCTGAAGCGCTAACTCTGACCGACACAGGACTCACGATGACCGATTCAATGTTGTTCGCAGACCATGCGTACCTGCCTGACGGCTGGCGCCGCAACGTGCTGCTCCGCTGGGACGCGGCCGGCACGCTGAACGAGGTGACGCCTGACACCGATGCGCCGGCCGGCGTCGCGCGCGCGGCGGGCCCCGTTTTGCCGGGGATGCCGAACCTGCACTCGCATGCGTTCCAGCGCGCGATGGCGGGGCTCACCGAATACCGTGCGAACCCGTCCGACAGCTTCTGGAGCTGGCGCGACCTGATGTACCGCTTCGCGCTGAAGATCACGCCCGACGCGCTCGCGGCGGTCGCGCGCTGGCTGTACGTCGAGATGCTGAAGTGCGGCTACACGTCGGTGTGCGAATTCCACTACGTGCATCACGCGCAGGACGGCTCGCGCTATCCGCAGCTCGCCGAGCTCGGCACACGCGTGATCGACGCGGCGCGCGCGGCCGGCATCGGCATCACGATGCTGCCCGTGTCTTACCAGTTCGCGGGCTTCGGCAACAAGCCGCCGCGCGACGATCAGCGCCGCTTCATCAACACGCCCGAGGGCCTGCTCGAACTGCTCGACGCGATGCGTGGCGCAGCGCCGGAAGACGGCACGCTGCGCTACGGCGTCGCGCCGCACTCGCTGCGCGCGGTGTCCGAGGGCGGGTTGCGCGTGCTGCTCGACGGGCTGCCCGCCGATGCGCCCGTGCACATCCATATCGCCGAACAGACGGCCGAGGTCGACGACTGCGTGCGCACGTACGGCGCGCGGCCCGTGCAATGGCTGCTCGACCGTTTCGACGTCGATGCGCGCTGGTGCCTCGTGCACGCGACGCATGTCGACGCGACCGAGACCGAGGCGCTCGCGAAGCGCCGCGCGGTAGCGGGCCTGTGCCTGACGACCGAGGCGAACCTTGGCGACGGCGTATTCCCGGCCGTCGACTATCTGGCGCACGGCGGCGTGATCGGCGTCGGTTCCGACAGCCATGCGTCGGTCGACTGGCGTGCCGAGCTGCGCCTGCTCGAATACGGGCAGCGGCTCGTGCATCGCGCGCGCAACGTGCTCGCGAGCGACACGCAAGCGTACGTCGCGGACCGCCTGTTCGATGCGTCGCTCGCAGGCGGTGCGCAGGCGAGCGGTCGGCGTATCGGCGCGCTGCGCGCGGGCTGCCGCGCCGACTGGCTCGTGCTCGACCCCGATCATCCGGCGATTGCCGAGCACGACAGCGCCGCGTGGCTGTCCGGCGCGGTGTTCGCCGAGCACGGCGACACGCCGGTGCGCGACGTCTACACGGGCGGCGACTGCGTCGTGCGCGAACGCCGCCATCGCGACGAAGCCGCCGCATATGCCGATTACCGCGCCGCGCTGGCGCAACTGCTGCGCTGACGCGCGGCATCCGGCGCGCGCCACGGTGCGCGCCGTTCGAACGACACGGTGAACCGACATGACCGACCAACCGGCTGTATTCACGCTGAAGCAGGGCACGTTGCCGCTGCTGATTTCGATTCCCCACGCGGGCACGTTCATTCCGGACGACATCGCGGCGACGATGACGCCCGACGCGCGCTTCGTCGACGACTGCGACTGGCACCTCGAGCGCCTGTACGGCTTCGCCGTCGCGCTCGGCGCATCGGTGATCGTGCCGTCGCACGCGCGCTATGTCGTCGACCTGAACCGGCCGCCCGACAACGAGAACCTGTATCCGGGGCAGGACACGACCGGGCTCGTACCGGTCGATACGTTCGACAAGGCACCGCTCTATCCGGCCGGCGCGCTGCCCGACAACGACGAGATCCTGCGCCGCCGCGACCGCTACTGGCTGCCGTACCACGACGCGCTGCAGGGTGAGGTCGCGCGCCTGAAGCGCGAGCATGGCCGCGCGCTCGTATGGGAGGCGCACTCGATCCGCTCGCACGTGCCGCGCTTCTTCGAAGGACGGCTGCCGGACTTCAACTTCGGCACTGCGAACGGTGCGAGCGCAACGCCGGGGCTCGCGGAAGCGCTGGCCGCGCGCGTGATCGAGCATGGCAGCTTTACGGCGGTCGCGAACGGCCGCTTCAAGGGCGGCTACATCACGCGTCATTACGGCGTGCCCGACACGGGCGTGCAGGCCGTGCAGCTCGAACTCGCGCAGATCACCTACATGGAAGAGACGCGTCCTTACGCGTATGACGAATCGCGCGCCGCACGCGTATCGCAGCTGCTGCAGACGCTCGTCGAAACCGCGCTCGCGCATCGCTGAACACCGGAGTGCGGCAGGCGGCGCCGCGGCGGACAACGGGCTTCGCCCGCGCGCAACGGCGCCGTGATTTGAGTCACCTCACGAAAAGCGGCATCGATTCATCAGATCGATGCCGCTTTTGTTTTGTACAGGGTTAATACCGATACTGGCGCCTGAAATTTGACGCAATTTTTAGGTGATATAAGCTGAATGTCAGGTAGTCGTCACACACGAGCCGGCGGCGAACACGTTCGCGTACTGCCGCGCCATGCGCCCGGGCTCACGGCGTGACGGTTTGCCGACGTGTCGTTGCGCGGCATCGGCCGCATTCGTTTCACTCGACACGTGCCGACGTCAAACAGTCAGTCGAGTTCGATCGTGAAAGCCGCAAGCCCCTCGATACGCCGGACGCGAAGTCCGTCGGCGGGCGCGCCGCATCGCACCGGTGCTGTCCGGTATGCCGATCGCGGTGCGCGATCCGCCCGCTCAAGCACGTCTCGCGTCATCGTCATGTCCCGCCGCGGCCTGCGCCGCTTCAATCTCGTTTTCACGCGCGCGTTCAGCGCGGTTCAGTGCGACGGCAGCGCGTCGTTGTTGCCCTAGCGTCCTTTGCATCGTCCGTTCCCGGTCGTACCGTGCTCCGCAGCGTCGTGCATGCGGCGTGGTGACACGCGTGTGCCGTCCCGCCGCGCGATACATGGCTGATCCGGCGCCGGAGGAGGGACGATGATGCGTGCGCGTCCTGTCGTTGCCGTGACCGCCGACCGCACGATGCGCGGTGCACATCCGAGTCATGTTGCGGGAGAAAAATACCTGGCCGCGCTCGTCGACGGCGCCGGCGTGCTCGCACTCGTGCTGCCCGCGCTCGGCGTGCGCCAGCCGGTCGATGCGCTCGTCGCCGCGATCGACGGGCTGCTGTTCACGGGCAGCTATTCGAATGTCGAGCCGCACCGTTATGGCGGCCCCGCGAGCGCGCCCGGCACGCTGCACGATCCGGCGCGCGACGCGACCGCGCTGCCGCTGATGCGCGCGGCGATCGACGCCGGCGTGCCCGTGCTCGCGATCTGCCGCGGGATGCAGGAGATGAACGTCGTCTATGGCGGCACGCTGCATCAGCGGCTGCATGCGACCACGGGCTTCGCCGACCATCGCGAGCGGTCGTCCGATCCGCTCGAGTCGCAGTACGGTCCCGCGCACGTCGTGCATTTCGCGACCGACGGCGTGCTGCAGCGGATCGCGCGCGGCGCGCACGAAGCGACGGTGAATTCGCTGCACGACCAGGGCATCGCGCGGCTCGGCGCGGGCCTTGCGGTCGAGGCGACGGCGCCCGACGGGCTGATCGAGGCCGTGAGCGTTCGCGGTGCGCGTGCGTTCGCGCTCGGCGTGCAATGGCATCCCGAGTGGCGGTTCGCCGAGCAGCCGCTGTCGCGCGACATTTTCGCGGCATTCGGCGCGGCGTGCCGCGCGCGCATGACGCATCGTTTCCACGCGGTCCGGCATGGCGCGACGGCGCTGCCGGACCCATCCGACGTCGACTGAAAGAGGCCGATCATGCAACCCGAACTGGGCGAATTCCTGAGACAGCATCGCATCACCGAGGTCGAGGCGATCATTCCGGACATGGCCGGCATCGCGCGCGGCAAGATCATTCCGCGCAACAAGTTCGAATCCGGCGAATCGATGCGCCTGCCGCAGGCCGTGATGGTGCAGACCGTCACCGGCGACTATCCGGAAGACGGCGCGCTGACCGGCGTCACCGATCCCGACATGGTGTGCGTGCCGGATCCGTCGACGATCTGCCTGGTCCCGTGGGCCGTCGATCCGACTGCGCAGGTGATCCACGACTGCGTGCACTTCGACGGCTCGCCCGTCGAGATCTCGCCGCGCCACGTGCTGCGGCACGTGCTCGAGCTGTATCGCGACAAAGGCTGGCGGCCGGTCGTCGCGCCCGAGCTCGAGTTCTACCTGGTCGACATGAACGCCGATCCCGACCTGCCGCTGCGTCCGCCCGTCGGCCGCACCGGGCGCGCGGAGACGGGGCGCCAGTCGTATTCGATCGAGGCCGTCAACGAGTTCGATCCGCTGTTCGAGGACATCTACGAGTACTGCGAGATGCAGGGGCTCGACATCGAGACGCTGATCCACGAAGTCGGCGCCGCGCAGATGGAGATCAACTTCGTGCACGGCGATGCGCTGTCGCTTGCGGACCAGGTGTTCCTGTTCAAGCGCACGGTGCGTGAAGCCGCGCTACGCCACAACATGTACGCGACCTTCATGGCGAAGCCGATGGAAAACGAGCCAGGCTCCGCGATGCACATTCACCAGAGCCTCGCGGATCCGCAGACGGGCATGAACCTGTTCTCCGACGCGAACGGCGACGCCACGCCGCTGTTCCGCAGCTATCTCGCCGGGCTGCAGAAATACACGCCGGCGCTGATGCCGATCTTCGCGCCGTACATCAACTCGTACCGCCGGCTGTCGCGCTTCATGGCCGCGCCGATCAACGTGCAGTGGGGCTATGACAACCGTACGGTCGGCTTCCGGATCCCGCAGTCGAGCCCCGTCGCGCGGCGCATCGAGAACCGCATTCCGGGTGTCGACTGCAATCCGTATCTCGTGTTCGCGGCGACGCTCGCGGCCGGCTATCTCGGCATCACGCAGCGGCTGGAGCCGACCGAGCCGCTCGCGTCCGACGGCTACGACCTGCCGTACCAGTTGCCGCGCAATCTCGAGGAGGGGATCTCGCTGATGGCCGCGTGCACGCCGCTCGCCGGGATTCTCGGCGACAAGTTCGTGAAGGCGTATCTCGCGTTGAAGGAAACGGAGTACGAAGCATTCTTCCGCGTGATCAGTTCGTGGGAGCGCAGGCATCTGCTGCTGCACGTGTGACACGCGATGCTGTACGCGTCATACAGGGATACAGGCATTCTGGAGGACAGCATGACCGACCACTTCGCACACCCCGGCACAACGCCGCGCACGACCGCGCAATATCGTGCGCTCGATGCCGCGCATCACATCCATCCGTTCTCCGACATGGGCGCGCTCAATCGCGCGGGCAGCCGCGTGATCGTGAAGGCGGACGGCGTCTACCTGTGGGATTCGGACGGCAACAGGATCATCGACGGGATGGCCGGCCTGTGGTGCGTGAACGTCGGCTACGGCCGCGCGGAGCTGATCGACGCCGCCGCGCGCCAGATGCGCGAGCTGTCGTTCTACAACACGTTTTTCAAGACGACGCATCCGCCGGTGATCGAACTCTCGGCGCTGCTCGCCGACGTGTCACCGGACTCCTTCAACCACTTCTTCTATTGCAACAGCGGCTCGGAGGGCAACGACACCGTGCTGCGCGTCGTGCACCAGTACTGGCGCGTGCTCGGCCAGCCGCAAAAGAAATACGTGATTTCGCGCAGGAACGGCTATCACGGCTCGACGATCGCGGGCGCGACGCTGGGCGGGATGGACTACATGCACGAGCAGATGTCGTCGAAGGTCGAGCATGTCGTGCATATCGACCAGCCGTATTTCTTCGGCGAAGCGCAGGCCGGCGAAACGCCGGAGGCGTTCGGCCGCGCACGCGCGCAGCAGCTCGAGGCGAAGATTCTCGAGCTCGGCGCGGAGAACGTCGCCGCGTTCATCGGCGAGCCGTTCCAGGGGGCGGGCGGCGTGATCTTCCCGCCGTCGACGTACTGGCCGGAAATCGAGCGGATCTGCCGCCAGTACGACATCCTGCTCGTCGCGGACGAAGTGATCGGCGCGTTCGGCCGCACCGGCGAATGGTTCGCACACCAGTACTTCGGCTTCGAGCCGGACCTGATGACGCTCGCGAAGGGGCTGACGAGCGGCTACGTGCCGATGGGGGCCGTCGCGCTGCACGACCGCATCGCGCAGGCGCTGATCGGGCACGGGGAGTTCAATCACGGGATGACCTATTCGGGCCACCCCGTCGCGGCGGCGGTCGCGGTCGCGAACCTGAAGCTGCTGCGCGACGACGGGATCGTCGCGCGCGTGAAGCGCGACATCGGGCCTTATTTTCAGCGTCGGTTGCGCGATGCACTAGGCGGACATCCGCTCGTCGGCGAGATCGCCGGCACGGGGCTCGTCGCAGGTGTGCAGCTCGCGCGCGACCCGGCGCGGCGCATGCGATTCGACAATGGCGCGGAGGTCGGCTCGATCTGCCGCGACTTCTGCTTCAACGGCAACCTGATCATGCGCGCGACTGGCGACCGGATGCTGCTGTCGCCGCCGCTCGTGATCGGCGAGGCCGAGGTCGACGAGATCGTCGAAAAGGCGAAGCGCGCGTTCGATGCGACTGCGGAGCGGGTGGTGGGGTGGTGATGCGCGATGGATGGGTGGAGCGGCGTTGAAAGCGGGCCGCGAAACTGGCGCACGCATCCGCGCCGGAAAAACGAAAAGGCCCTGCGTCGTGAGACGCAGGGCCTTGAATTCTTTGGTGGGCGGTACTGGGATCGAACCAGTGACCCCTGCCGTGTGAAGGCAGTGCTCTACCGCTGAGCTAACCGCCCAAAGAAGATGAAATTATGTCAGAGCTTTTCGGGTTAGTAAAGCACTTTCTGCAAAATTTTTTACTGCGGTTCGCACAAGTCCGTCAGCCGCCGGTCGACGGCTCGATCAGGTCGAGGATCGAGCCGTCGCGCTTGAGCGTCGCGAGCACGATGCTCGAATTGATCGACATCACGCCGGCCGCGCGGTGCAGCGTGTTGATCACGAAGTCGGAGTAGTGGTCGAGGTCGCGCGCGCGCACCGTCAGCATGTAGTTCGATCCGCCCGTGACGATCTGCGCGGACACCACTTCCGGCCACTGCCGGATCGCTTCGACGAAGCGGTCGTGCCACTCGGGCACGTCCGGTCGCATCGACACGTGCACGAGCGCCTCGAACGCGACGCCGACAGCCTTCGGCTCGATCGCGCAGCGGTAGCCGGAAATCGCGCCGCGCTCCTCGAGCAGTTTCACGCGCCGCAGGCACGCGGACGGCGACAGCGCGACGGCGTTCGCGAGGTCCTGGTTGCTGATCCGTCCGTCCCGCTCGAGGTGCCGCAGGATCCGCATATCCGTTCGGTCGAGATGCATTTCGCAGATTCCGTCGAATTGTGAGATGGGTATCGCAGACTCTACTGCAATTCTCGGAGATCGTCAGCGAAAAGTGAAGCTCATTCTATTTCGTCCTCGATAACATGCGGTCCATACGTCGACCTTGCCGGCGGACGCAGCCGCGTCGCTGGCCGGCCTGGCCGCACGCGGCGATCCGTGCGGCGACGCCTTCCAACCTCAACCGTCATCCCGTCATGTTCGATCACATTCCCGCCTATCCGGGCGACCCGATCCTGTCGCTGTTCCAGGCGTTCCAGCAGGACGCGCATCCACACAAGGTCAATCTCAGCATCGGCCTCAATTACGACGAGGCGGGCAGGATCCCGGTGCTCGACAGCACGCGGATCGCGGCCGAGCACCTGCGCGCCGCCGGCGCGCCGCATACCTATCTGCCGATGGAAGGACTCGCCGCGTACCGGCAAGGCGTGCAGCGCCTCGTGTTCGGCGCCGACTGCGCGGCGCTGGCGGAGGGGCGCATCGCGACGCTGCAGACGCTCGGCGGCTCCGGCGCGATCCGGCTCGGCGCGGAGTTCGTCAAGCGCTATTTCCCGGACAGCGCGATCTGGATCAGCGACCCGACCTGGGACAACCATCGCGTGATCTTCTCGGCGGCCGGTCTCGACGTGCACACGTATCCGTACTACGACGCGCAGACCAACGGCCTTTGCATCGACGCGATGCTCGCGACGCTCGATGCGCTGCCGCCACGCAGCGTCGTGCTGCTGCAGCCGTGCTGTCACAACCCGACGGGCCTCGATCCGGACCGCGATGCGTGGCGCGCGGTGATCGACGTGCTCGCGCGGCGCAGGCTGATCCCGTTCCTCGACATGGCTTACCAGGGCTTCGGCGACGGCCTCGCCGACGACGCGTGGGCCGTGCGCGCGATGACCGACGCCGGGCTGCCGGTGATCGTCGGCAATTCGTTCTCGAAGAATTTCTCGCTGTATGGCGAGCGCGTCGGCGGCCTGTCGATCGTGTGCGCGAGCGCCGGCGAGGCGGCCACCGTGCTGAGCCAGATGCAGGCCGGCGTGCGTCGTACCTATTCGAGCCCGCCACTGTTCGGCGCGCAGCTCGTCGCGACGGTGCTGAACGATGACGCGCTGCGCGCGCGCTGGGAGGACGAGGTCGCCGGCGTGCGCGCACGCATCAAGCGGATGCGCGGTGCGCTGAACGCGCGGCTCGATGCGCGGCTGCCGGGCCGTTCGTTCGACGCGCTCGTCACGCAGCGCGGGATGTTCAGCTACACGGGCATCGGCGCGGCGGACGTCGACCGGCTGCGCGAAGCGCACGGCGTGTATCTGCTGCGCTCGGGCCGCATGTGCATCGCGGGCCTGAACGACGCGAACGTCGACCACGTCGCGAATGCGATCGCCGACGTGCTCGGCACGATGCGCGATGCGGCCTGACCGGATCGCCTGACACCAGCTTGATACCCGCTTGAAACCAGAAACGGAGTTCACGATGCCAGAACTGATTCCAGTCGACCTGCCGAAGCTCGGCCAGCCGTTTTCGTGGGCGACCCGCGCGGCCGGCCTGATGTTCACGGGCCACGGCCCGGTCGATGCGGCCGGCGCGATCGTCGGCGACACGATGACCGACCAGGCGCGCGTGACGCTGTCGAATCTCGCGAAGGCGGCAGCGGCGGCGGGCGCGACGATGGACGACGTCGCGCAGGTGCTCGTCTACCTGTCCGACGTGAAGGACATGCCCGAATTCGATGCCGAGTACCGGCGTCATTTCCGCGAGCCGTACCCGAACCGCACGTGTGTCGGCGTGCAGGGCTTCGCGCATCCGGCGATGCGCGTCGAGCTCGTCGCCTACGTCGCGCTGCCGCCGCCGCGCGCATAGCCGGACACTGCAACCGCAATACCCGACAAACATCACCACAACAAGGACTGGAGGAGAAGATGGCAAGACACCATCGATTTGCACTGCCAATGATGGCCGGGCTGCTCGCATCGGGCGGCGCAATCGCGCAGAGCAGCGTCACGCTTTACGGAATCGTCGACCAGAGCATCCGCTACACGACGCACGCGGATGCGTCCGACCGTGCAAGCGTGCAGATGACCAACGGCGCGATCACGAACAGCCGCTGGGGCTTGAAGGGCAGCGAGGCGCTCGGCGGCGGACTGAAGGCGATCTTCCAGCTCGAAAGCGGCTTCGAACCGCAGAACGGCCAGCTCGACGGTGCGCTGTTCGGCCGCTACGCGTATGTCGGCGTCGCGAGCGACTGGGGGACACTCAGGCTCGGCCGCCAGGCGACCGAGGCGTTCAACCTGTTCGGCGATCTCGATCCGCTGACGGTTGGCAACTACGCGGCGAACATGTGGCCGTACTTCCTCACGCAGGGCCGCGCGAGCAACGTCGTCAGCTACGACGGCAGGTTCGGAGGACTGAACGTCGGCGCGAGCTACGGCTTCGGCGGCGTCGCCGGCAGCATGGGCGCGAACGCGTACTGGGGCGTGCGCGCCGCATACACGCAAGGGGGGCTGATGGTCGGCGCGACCTACCAGCAGGTGCGCGACCTGAACAGCCGCGCACAGCAGACGTGGGGCGCCGGCGCGCGCTACGCGTTTGGCGCGGCAACGCTGTACGCGGGCTATCTCGGCGGCATCGACCGCTCGGGCGTGCTCGACACGGCGCTGCTGAACGCGCCGGGCCGCCAGGTGACTTACGGTTCGTTCGTCGACAATCCGCGCAAGGACAGCATCTTCTACGCGGGCGCGAACTATCGCTTCACGCCGGCCGTGTCGCTGACGGGTGTGGTCTACTACGATGACATCAGGAACGTGAACGGGGTGGCCGGCAACGGCGGCAAGCGCTACACGGGCGTGCTGGAAGCCGAGTATGCGGTGTCGAAGGCGACCCAGGTCTACGCGACGATCGACTACAACAAGGTATCGGGCGGCGCGTTCACCGAGATGCCGGGCCGCGGCAACCAGACAGGCGTCGCACTCGGCCTGCGCCACATGTTCTGAACGCGCTGCACGCGGTGGGCGGCGCAGCGCCGCGCCGCTGCGGTTTCGCGACGACAATCGATTTCGAACGAGGTCACTCGATGAATTCAGAAGGGCAATTCCAGCACATCGTGGCGCGCGAGCAAGGCTTGCGCCGCACGCTTTCCGCACGGCAGATGGCGATGATCGCGATCGGCGGCGCGATCGGCACCGGGCTCTTTCTCGGCAGCGGCTTCGCGATCGGCTTCGCCGGCCCGAGCGTGCTCGTCAGCTACGCGATCGGCGCGTTCATCTCGCTGCTGCTGATGGGCTGTCTCGCCGAGATGACGGTCGCGCACCCGACGTCCGGTTCGTTCGGCGCGTATGCCGAGCACTACCTGAGCCCGTGGGCGGGTTTTCTCGTGCGCTACGCGTACTGGGCGTGCATCGTGCTCGCGGTCGGCACCGAAGTGACCGCGATCGCGCTGTACATGAAGTACTGGTTCCCGGGCGTGCCGGGCTGGCTGTGGATCGTCGGCTTCTCTTCGTTGCTCGTGTTCGTCAACGCGCGCAGCGTCGACGTGTTCGGCTCCGTCGAATACGTGTTCTCGGTCGTGAAGATCGCGGCGATCGTCGCGTTCATCGTGCTCGGCGCGTACGTCGTGTTCGGCAATCCGGAACTGGTCGGCGGCGGCGCCACGCGCGCGGGCTTCCATCACTACGTCGATCACGACGGCTTCTTTCCGAAGGGCATCTGGGGGATGTGGGTGGCGGTGATCGTGTCGATCTTCAGCTACCTGAGCATCGAGATGATCGCGGTCGCGGCCGGCGAAGCGCAGGATCCGGAGCGCGCCGTCACGCATGCGTTCCGCTCGACGATCGTGCGGCTCGTGCTGTTCTATCTCGTCACGCTCGCGCTGATGCTCGCGATCGTGCCGTGGACGGCGGCCGGGCGCGACGAGAGCCCGTTCGTGAAAGTGATGGAGGCGATCCACCTGCCTGGCGCGGCGGGGCTGATCAACTTCGTCGTGCTGGTCGCCGCGCTGTCCGCGATGAACAGCCAGCTCTACATCACGACGCGGATGATGTTCAGCCTGTCGCGCGCGGGCCACGCGCCGAAGGCGCTCGGCGAAGTGAACGCGCGCGGCGTGCCGCTCGGCGCGCTGATGCTGTCGACGCTCGGCATCGCGCTCGCGACGGTGCTGAGCGTGCTGTATCCGGACGCGTCGTTCACGATCATGATGGCGGTGTCGATGTTCGGCGCGCTGTTCACGTGGATGATGATCTTCGTCACCCATTACAGCTTCCGGCGCCGCTGGACCGCGCGCGGCCTGCCGCCGCCCGTGTTCCGGATGCGCGGCTTTCCGCTGCTGACGCTGCTCGGCGCGGGCCTGATGCTCGCGGTGATGGTGACGACGTATTTCACACCGGAATTCCACATGACGCTGATCTTCGGCATCCCGTTTCTTGCGGTGCTGTCCGTTGTGTATGGCGTCTGGTACCGGCGCGCGCAGCCGGTGCTGCAGCCCGGCGCGGAATAGTGCCCGCTCGCAGCGGCGGGCGGACAAATGAAAACGGCATCGTGCGCAGCACGATGCCGTTTTTTTTGTCGCGAGCCGGCTGCAGCCGGCCTGCAAGAACCGCGTCAGCCTTGCGACGGCGGTACGTAGCCCGATGCCTGGTCCGCGCCTTCGCCGAAGAAGTATTTTTCCGTCTGCTTCATCAGATACTGGCGCGCGCGCGGGTCGGCCATGTTCAGGCGGTTCTCGTTGATCAGCATCGTCTGCTGCTTGAGCCAGCCTTGCCACGCCTCTTTCGAGACGCTTTCGTAGATGCGCTTGCCGAGTTCGCCCGGCAGCGGCGGGAAATCAAGACCTTCGGCTTCCTTGCCGAGCTTCGCGCATTGAACCATTCGAGCCATCGTGTACTTCTCCTGTAAGCGTTCTGGGGGAGGGCTGCGGTGCTCAGAGCTGCTTCATCAGCACGAGCGACTTGCGCTGCCAGTTGTAGAGTTTGCGGCGGTCTTCCGGCAGGTCGTCGACGTTTGCCTTGACGAAGCCGCGCTTGAGGAACCAGTGCTCGGTGCGCGTCGTGAGCACGAAGATGTGCGTGAGCCCGCGCGCGCGTGCGCGCTGCTCGATGCGCTTGAGGAGCCGCTCGCCGTCGCCGGAGCCTTGCGCCTCTGGCGACACGGTGAGGCACGCCATCTCGCCGATCTTTTCCTGCTGGTACGGATACAGCGCCGCGCAGCCGAACAGCACGCTGTCGTGCTCGATCACCGAGAAATGGTCGATGTCGCGTTCGATCTGGTGACGGCCGCGGCGCACCAGCGTGCCGTCCGTCTCGAGCGGCTCGATCAGCGACAGGATGCCGCCGACGTCGTCCGGCGTCGCCTCGCGCAGGCTCTCGAGGTTCTCGTACGAGATCATCGTGCCGACACCGTCGTGCAGGAACAGCTCGAGCAGCATGCTGCCGTCGAGCGTTTGCGGGATCAGGTGCGCACGCGTCACGCCGCCGCGGCACGCGCGGATCGAATGCTTCAGGAAGAACGCGTCGTCGCCCTGCACGTTGCCAGAGTCGAGCAGTTCCGCGGCCGCGTCGAGCGACATTTCGCGGACCAGCTCGCCTTCCTCGTCGACGATGCCGGGCCCTTCGGTCAGGAAGATGATCTTGTCGGCGCGCAATGCGATCGCGGCGGCCGACGCGACGTCTTCCATCGACAGGTTGAATGCCTCGCCCGTCGGCGAAAAGCCGAGCGGCGACAGCAGCACGAGCTTGCGGCTCGCGAGCGAATGGCGGATCGACTCGGCGTCGATCTTGCGCACGATGCCCGTGTGCGCGAAATCGACCCCATCGAGAATCCCGACCGGCCGCGCGGTCACGAAGTTGCCGGACACGACGCTGATGTGCGCGTGCGCCATCGGCGAGTTCGGCAGGCCCTGGCTGATCGCGGCCTCGATGTCGAGGCGCACTTCGCCCGCCGCTTCCTTCGCGGATTCGAGCGCGCGCGCATCGGTGATGCGCAGCCCGTGCGAAAACTCGGATTCGACACCATGCAGGCTCAGTTGCTCTTCGACCTGCGGCCGCGAGCCGTGCACCAGCACGATCTGGATGCCCATTGCCTGCAGCAGCGCGATGTCGGACACCAGTGCGTTGAGGAGCCCCTGCTGTACGACTTCGCCACCGAAGCCGACGACGAACGTGCTGTTGCGGAACTTGTGGATGTAGGGCGCGACCGAACGCATCCAGTCGACGAACTGGGCGTGGCTCGCGGCGTCGTCGGGCGTCGCGGGGTTCGCGGCGCCGGACTGGGCGGTGGGGAGGTCGGTTTGGGAATTCATGGCCGGGATTATAATGCGCCCCCATGTCGAATGTACCTAAAAGTCCCGCGCCGCAGCGGGCCAACGCGACGTCGGGCCGGCACCCGGATGGTGCGGCCGACGCGCGTCAGCAGCAGGGCCAGCCGCAGGGTCAGCAGCAGGGTCAGCAGCAGGCGCAGCAGCAAGACCGGCCGCCGCGCCAGCAGCAAGGCCAGCCGCCGCGCAAGCCGCGAGGCGACGAACGGCGCGGCGAACCGCGC
>NZ_JAAGPL010000144.1:0-22477 GCF_017104785.1 Burkholderia sp. Ac-20353
CGGCTTCGGCACCCGACCCGCCGCGGCATCGCGCTGACGCTCGCCGCGGTGCCCGTGCTCGGCCTGCTGGTCCTGCTCGCGTTCATCCCGTTCACGCCGAGCATCGGCGACATCCGCAAGGCGCGCATCGACCGGCCCGCGCAAATCGTGTCGGCCGACGGCCAGGTGATCGCCGAATTCCGCCCCGTCAACCGCGAATGGGTGCCGCTCAAGCAGATCTCGCCGCACATGGTCGACGCGCTGATCGCAACGGAAGACCGCCGCTTCTACGAGCACCACGGGATCGACTGGAAACGCACCGCGGCGGCCGCGCTGCATACGTTCTCCGGCGAGCGCCAGGGCGGCTCGACGATCACGCAGCAGCTCGCGCGCAACCTGTACCCCGACGACGTCGGTCGCGCGCCAACGCTCACGCGCAAGCTGAAGGAGCTGATCACCGCGCTCAAGATCGAGATGGTCTACAGCAAGCCCGAGATCCTCGAGACCTACCTGAACACGGTGCCGTTCCTGTACAACGCGTACGGCGTCGAAATGGCCGCCCGCACCTACTTCGGCAAGTCGGCGAACGAGCTCGACATCCTCGAAAGCGCGACGCTCGTCGGGATGCTGAAGGGCAACAGCTACTACAACCCGGTGCTGAACCCCGAACGCGCGCTGCAGCGGCGCAACACGGTGCTCGCGCAGATGAACCGCTACGGCAAGCTGCGGCCCGACGAATACGCGTGGCTGATCCGGCAGCCGATGCGTGTCGACTTCGAGCCGCAGAGCGCATCGCCGGGCCCCGCGCCGCACTTCGCCGCGCTGTTGCGCAAGTGGCTGATCGCGTGGGCTGACCGCAACGACTACAACGTCTATTCGGACGGGCTCGTCGTGCGCACGACGATCGACTCGCGCCTGCAGGAAATGGCGACGCAGGCGCTGGACGCGCAGACGGACCAGTTGCAGAGGATTGCGAACGATGTATGGCGCGGCCCCGGCGGCTGCGGCCTGCGCAACGACCTGTTCCGCACGTTCATCCGGCAGACGCCTGACTACCGGACGCTGCGCGACGCAGGCATGCCGGCCCCGGCCGCGCTGCGCAAGCTCGGCACGGACCGCGCGTTCATGCGCGCGCTGTGCGACAGCAAGACCCAGGTGCAAGCCGGCTTCATTGCGATCGATCCGCGCGACGGCCAGATCAAGGCCTGGGTCGGCAGCCGCGACTTCGCCGACGAGCCGTTCGATCACGTACAGCAGGCGCGCCGCCAGCCGGGCTCGACGTTCAAGCCGTTCGTGTACGGCGCGGCGTTCGCGGACGGCGCGCGGCCGACCGACACGTTCATCGACCGCAATGTCGCGATCCCGCTGTCGGGGCACGCGGTCTGGCGGCCGACCGACGCGGAGCCGCCGACGGGCCTGCCGATGACGCTGCGCGACGCGCTCGCGCATTCGCGCAACCGCATCACCGCGCAGCTGATGCAGCGCGAAGGCCCCGCGAAAGTCGTCGGGCTCGCACGCGCGATGGGCGTGCGCGAGAGTCCGCTCGACGCGGTGCCGTCGCTCGCGCTCGGCACGAGCCCCGTCACGCTGAAGGAAATGGTGTCGGCCTACGGCACGATCGCGAACCGCGGCGTGTACGTCGCGCCGCAAATGATCACGCGCATCGAGGACCGCAACGGCAAGGTGCTCGCGCAGTTCGTCAGCGCGCCGCCGGAACGGGCGCTGCCCGCCGGCGCCGCGCTGACGCTCGTCGACGTGATGCGCGACGTCGTCGACTACGGCACCGGCGCGGACATCCGCACGCGCTACGGGATCCGCGCGGATGTGGCCGGCAAGACCGGCACGACGCAGGACAATGCGGACGGCTGGTTCATCCTGATGCATCCGCAGCTCGTCGCCGGCGCGTGGGTCGGCTTCGACGACGGTCATGTGACACTCGGCAGCGACTACTGGGGCGAAGGCGCGCACAGCGCGCTGCCGATCGTCGGCGCATTCTACGATTCGGCGCTGCGTGCGCGGATGATCGATCCGCGCGCGCAGCTGTCGCCGGATTTCCGGCCGCGCACCGCGCCCCCGCCGCCGAAGCGGCATCCGCGTCCCAGTCCGGGTCTGTTCGACTGGCTGAGGCTGTTCCGCTAGCCGCGGCGCGCAGCCGGCGTCAGTGCGCGACGGCGTCCTGCAGCAGTTGTCGGATCGCGGGATTGTCTTCGGCATGAGCGAGCGTCTGCACGGACGGCTTCACGCCGGCCGCGAGCAGCCGCCGCACGCCTTCGTCGCGGTGCTCCGTCACCTCGCCGTCGAGCAGCGCGTCGTCGTTCAGCACGTCCGGGCGCGCATCCTTTGCAAGCAGCGCAAACACCGGCGCCGGCACGGACGGACTCAACGCGTCCTGCAGCGCGATGTCGGCCACGCGGTACGGGTTGTTCTCGTGCGGCTGCCAGCGCAGCATGCCACGCCCGTGCAGCGATCCGAGCGCGGCGAGCGCGTCCGCTTCCGGCAACTTCACGATCTCGGCGACGAGTGCGCTCGCCTGCTCCTCGCGCCCGTTGCGCAGCGTGTCGGGCGGCGGCAGGTTCGGCAGCAGCGTGCCCAGCACGATCGCCCGATCGCGTTCGCGATGCGCAGGCACCGCCGCGCCGGAATCCGGCCGGATCTGCCGCAGCAGATAAGTGGCCACGTACCAGCGATCGTCGCTGCCGTGCCCGTCGCGCGGCACCTGATGCGCGCGCAGCAGCACGTCGAACCAGTGCCAGAGGTTGTCGCGCTTCTGTCCGTCGTCGCTCGCCGCCATGCTGCCGGACATGATCTCGTCGAGCATCTGCCCGCACACGAACTTGCGCTGATTGCCGGGCTCCAGTCCCGCGTAATACTGGCGCAGCGATTCAGGCAGCGCATCGAAGTCGGCCTGGCTCATGTCCGGTGCGCGGCGGCCCGGACACAGGCCCGCGCCAGTGACCTCCTGGCCGGGCACCGCCTTCACCGGCGCGGGCGGCGAATCGCCGCTGCGCGCCACCGGATACAGTTCGGTGCCATCGACCTGGAACCCCGCCATCGACAGCAGCAGCACGCCGGTCGTCGAATGCTTCGTAGTCCAGCCGTTTCCGTAGAGCGACGTCACCTGATACGGCGCGCCGACCGGCAGCTTGATCAGTTCGCCGCCCGGGATCATCAGCACGCACGCGTCCGCGGCGGGCCGGTCCGGGTCGTTCGCATCGGCTTTGCTTTCGCGCGTCGGTTCCGTTTCGACGGACCACTGACCGGCCTCGCTGGCACGCAGCACGATCTCGCCGTCGACCTTTTCGACGCGCAGCGTTGCGGGTTTGTCGGGCGCCGGCGCAAATTCGCCGAGCAGCGCGTCGCAGGCGCTGCCGGCCTGCGCGGATACGGACATGAACAGCAGCAGACAGAACAGAAAAATCGGCACGGCTGAGTCCTTGATATTCGAATTGTTGTCGGAAGATCCGGCGCACGAATGCCCGGTAGCGGCGACTCGGCCGGTCGCCGCCGGGTGCCCAATATAACGAACGCCGGCGGCGCACGCCAGCCGATCACGGATCGGCCGCCCGTGGGCCGCGACGAAGGCCGCGAGAACGCGGTCAGCGTCGCGCTCGCAGGCGTCGAGCGAATCGATGGCCCGGATTGTCTGCGTTCGGATGCGCGTTCGGGCATCCCGCCATTCTCATACGACGTCGTATAGAAAAACTCTGATCGAACCGACGTCGGGACGGCCTCGCCACGATCTCCCTACGTTCGCCGCACTGCGAGGGAAAACGTTACCCCAATTTTCCCGTTTTTTCGCGTCAAATTCCCTAATAAATCTAGGGTAAACGATCTTCCTCCAGATTCGACCGCCGCACTACCATACGTTGCCACGAGCAGTCATACGACGTCGGAATACAACTTGGCGTCGACACGCACCAACGGCCAGCAGCCGCGCGAAAGAGAAGTCGGACGACCCGCGGGAAGCGGACGCGCGGACTGCCTGCCGCCCTCCCTGCAACATTTCCATTTCAGACAAGAGACATGAGGAGGCTGTCAGCATGAGAAAGATCGTGATCGCATGTGCCGCCGCGATGACCGCCGCGGCCGTGATAGCGGGCTGCGGCGGTGGCAGCGACGATATCGTCAGCAGTTCTGCGCATCCGTGGATGAATGCGTCGATGGCGCCGCAGCAGCGTGCCACGCTGCTCGTGTCGGCGATGACACTGCCGCAGAAGCTCGAGCAACTCGTCGGCTCGCCGGGCGTCGTCAAGGAAATTCCGGCGTGTTACGGCTCGCGCCATATTCCGGGAATCCCGGAACTGCAGATTCCGACGCTTCGGATCACGAACGGACCGGTCGGCGTCGGCCAGAACGACTGCGTGTCGCCGACGCTGCCCGGCCTCCCGCTCTCGTCACTGTCGAGCCCCGCATCGGCGAAAGCGACTGCGTTGCCATCCGGCATGGCGGTCGCAGCGTCGTTCGACCGTTCGGTGGCCGCGCAATTCGGCGACGTGATCGGGCGCGAGGCGAACAATCTCGCGCTGCAGGTGCTCGAGGGGCCCGGCATGAACCTCGCGCGCAATCCGACGCTCGGCCGAAACTTCGAGTACTTTGGCGAGGATCCTGTGCTGAGCGGGACGATGGGGGTCGCCGAGATCAAGGCGATCCAGTCGCATGGCGTGATCGCGATGGCGAAGCACCTGGTCGCGAACGAACAGGAAACGAACCGGATGACCATCAACGAGAACATCGACGACAAGGTGCTGCACGAACTCTACATGCTGCCGTTCGAAATGGCCGTGAAGGACGGCCAGGTCGCGTCCGTCATGTGCTCGTACAACTCGGTGAACGGCTTCTCGATGTGCGAGAACAAGCACATCCTGACCGACGTGTTGCGCGGCCAATGGGGCTTCACGGGTTACGTCCAGTCGGATTTCTTCGCGTCGCACGGCACGGCCAGCACGATGCTCGCCGGGCTCGACAACGAAATGCCCGGCATCAACATTCCGGGCGCCCTCACCACCTGGTGGACCGCGGATCGCCTGAACGCCGCGCTCGCGGCCGGCCAGATCAAGGTGTCCGACATCGACACCGCGCTCACGCGCCGCTATACGCAGATGTTCCGGCTCGGCATCTTCGACCGGCCCGTTGCGCAAACACCGATCGACCAGACCGGTGACGGCGTGATCGCGCGTTCGATCGGCGAGCAGGCGGCCGTCCTGCTGAAGAACGACAACAGCCTGTTGCCGTTCGACGCGAAGACGATCCATTCGGTGGCGTTGATCGGTCAGGCTGCCTATGCGACCAAGGCGGTATCCGGATGCTGCGGGGGCAGCTCCGACGTGATCCCGCTCTACACGGTCACGCCGCTCCAGGGCGTGCAGAATGCGCTCGCGAAGCTCGGCTCGAGCGCGACCGCCACGCTGACCGTCGTCGCCGACGACAACAGCAATCTCGCCGACGCCGTCACTGCCGCGAAGGCGGCTGACGTCGTGATCGTGCTCGCCGGGACCATCGCAGAGGAAGGCGCGGACCGCACGAGCATCGCGCTGTCGAACAACCAGGACGCAATCGCCGCGGCAATCGCCGCCGCGAATCCCCGCACCGCCGTCGTGATGAAGGACAACGCGTCGAGCCTGATGCCGTGGATCGACAGCGTCCCGGCCGTGCTGGAGACGTGGTTCCCGGGCCAGGAAGACGGCAACATCGCGGCGGAGCTGCTGTTCGGCATCGCGACGCCGTCGGGCAAGCTGCCGGTCACGTTCCCGAAGAACGCGGGCGACTGGCCGGCCAACACGCCCGCGCAATACCCGGGCGTGAACGTCAACGGCGTGCCGACGGTCACGTATTCGGAAGGACTCGACATCGGCTATCGCTGGTACGACGCGCAGAACGTCAAGCCGCTGTTCCCGTTCGGGTACGGGCTGTCGTATACGACGTTCGCGCTGTCGAACCTGCAAGTCGCGCCGCAGGCGTCGGACGGCACCGTGCCGATCACCGTGCAGGTCGACGTCGAAAACACCGGCAAGGCGCGCGGCGCCGAAGTCCCGCAGGTCTACCTGTCGCTGCCGGCCGGGCTCGGGCAGCCGCCCAAGCGACTCGTCGCATTCCAGAAGGTCTGGCTCAATCCCGGCGAAAAACAGACGGTAAAGCTCACGATCGACCCGAACGCAACGAGTCATCCGCTCGGAGCGTGGGACACGCATGCGCAACAGTGGACGACGACGAACGGCCAGTATCAGGTCCTGGTCGGCAATTCGTCGCAGAATCCGGCGCTGGTCAGCGCGATCAGCATCGGCAAGTAAGGCCGGGGCAGCTTACCGGGGCTACGAACCGGGGCTGCGCGAGGTTCGACGGCGCAAGCTGTCGGACCTCACGTCGCGACGGTCCCGCATCACGCAGCCGGTTTTCTGCCACAATCCGCCGATCCATCAGGAGATCGCCACCGTTCGGATGAAAAAGCCCTCCCCGACCATCCGTGACGTCGCGCAGGCGGCCGACGTGTCGATCGCGACGGTGTCCAAGTACGTCAACGGCACCAAGCGCTTTTCCGCACCGGTCGAGGCGCGGCTGAAGACGGCAATCGATACGCTCGGCTATCGTTCGAATCCGCTGGCCCGGTCGATGATCACCGGCCGCACGCGAACGATCGGGCTCGCGATCCTCGACATCGCCAATCCGCATTTCACGAACATCGTGAAGGGCGCGAACCGCATCGCGCTGCAGCACGACTACACGCTGCTGCTGGTCGATACCGACGAAGACCCGGCGCGCGAGCGCCCGCTGACCGAAGCGCTCGCGCAGCGCGTCGACGGCCTGATCGTCAGCGCGCGAGCGCCCGACGACGCATCACGCTGGATGCTGGAGCTCGGCAAGCCGCTCGTGCTGCTGCACCGCAGCGCGCAGTTGCGGATCCCGAGCGTCGGCGTCGACAACGCGCTCGCGGCCTACATGCTGGCGCGCCATCTGCTGAACCTCGGGCACCGCGAGATCGCGTATCTCGGCTTTGGGCAGGCCGGCATCAACGACGAGCGTATTCGCGGCGCACGCACGTGCGTCGCGGAAGCCGGGCTCACGCTCGCGGTCTACGACGCGCACGCGCC
This sequence comes from Burkholderia sp. Ac-20353, assembly GCF_017104785.1. Taxonomy (NCBI): domain Bacteria; kingdom Pseudomonadati; phylum Pseudomonadota; class Betaproteobacteria; order Burkholderiales; family Burkholderiaceae; genus Burkholderia; species Burkholderia sp. Ac-20353. The sequence goes on from NZ_JAAGPL010000144.1 coordinate 7,065, forward strand.
GACCATGCGCGCCGGCGAGCATGCTTGTTCGCGTGTGATGCTGGGGCCGCGGCGCCCGCAGGCCATCATCTGCTATAACGACCTGATTGCGCTCGGTTTCATGAAGGAAGCCGCAGCGCTGGGGTTCAGGCTGCCGCACGACCTGTCGGTGACCGGCATCGACAACGTACCGTATGGCGAGTACGTGACGCCCGCACTGACGACAATCGATACGCAGAGCGAAAGGATCGGCGAACTCGCGATGCAGAAGCTCGTCGACGCGCTCGCGGGTCACGCGGACACCGGGCATACGACGATCGACCCGCGCCTGATCATTCGCGAGTCGACGGCCGCGCCCGGTTGAAGCGCGCCGTGCGCCGCCGTCGCGCCGCCGCCATTCAATCCGCCGTATCCCCACCCTTCGGCACCTTCGCCCATGCATTGCGGCCCGGCAGCGGCGACCATGCCGGCCGCGTGTTGCGCGCGCTATCGATCACGACCAGATAGCGGCCCTCGATCGGCGTCACGTCGCGCCGCAGATTCAGCACCCAGTACGATTTTCCGGTCTCGATTCTCGCCTCGTAAATGGCGTCGAGAATGCCGTGCCGGTCGATGAACACGTTCAGCGACGCCGGCATCCGCACACAGCCCTTCGAGTGGCGGACGCCGAGCAGCGGTTCGAGACGGTCCGGATCGGTCGCATGCATCTGGAAGCGCATCGGCGACTCGCCGCCCTTGCCCCAGCCGCGCTCGCTGTCTACCCAGCCGAAGTCGTAGATCCGCATGTCGCGGCGGCCGTAGCCGCGAATCCCGTTGTCGTTCGTCGTGCCTTCCGCGCGGAAATCCATGTTGTCCGGTGTATGCGTGAACACGCCGAGCGGCGTCAGGAAGTGGTCGTACTTGCCCGGCAGGCCGGTCGCGACCGGCGACGCGCCGATCATGAACCACGCGTTCGCCGGCGTCGCGCGGAAGTAGATGAAGAGCGCCTGCACGGTTGGCGCGCGATCGACGAGCACCACATATTCGCCCGCAAGGTCGGCGAAATCGTCGGCCGCGAGCGCCTGCTGCAGGCGCAGCCCGTACGCGCGCTGCACGCTGACGGGCACGCTCAGCCGACGGGTCACTTCCTGTGCGAACCGCTTGCGCATGTCGACCGCGCGGGTTGTCGCGCTTGCGGCATCGGCCGGAGACAGCAGCGGATGCATGCGCGGCGTCACGGGCGCCGCTTCGCTGGCCGGTGCGGCGGATGCTGCGCTGGCAGGTGCGGCGGGCGCTACTGCGGACGGTGCGGCGGACGTGCCACCCGACGCGTTCGATGGACTCGATGCTGCGGACGATGGTGCGGCGCCAGGCATCGGTGACGTGGCCGGCGCAAGCGGAACAGCGAGGACGGGAATTGCCGGCGCCGCAGCACACGCGCACACAACCAGCGAAGCGGCAAGACGACGCGGCCACGCAACGCGCCGCGTCAGGCGAGGAAACTTCATACGATCGATGCCATCGGCCGTGTCGGCCATCGCATATCGATTTCTGATTTTTCATTCTACGCGCGCGCAACGCGCGGCGCTTGCGCGCCGCAAAGCCGTCACTTCGAGATCGCCTCGAGCGCAATGCCTTTAGTGCGCGGCCCCATCAGGCCGATCGATGCCATCACGATCGCCATCGCGCCCGCGATGAACACGAACACGCCGACGGTGCCGAAGCCCTTCAGCACCGCGGCGATCACGAATGACGTGAAGATCGCCGAGAAGCGGCTCCACGAATAGACGAAGCCGACCGCACGCGCACGGATCGCGGTCGGGAACAGCTCGGCCTGGTACGCATGGTAGCTGTACGACATGATGTTGTTCGCGAGCGTGAGGCCGATGCCGAGCACGACCAGCAATGCGGCCACGGTCGTCTGGCTGAACAGCAGCCCGCAGACGATCGCCGCGCCCGCCATCGCGACGATCACCGACTTGCGCTCGAAGCGGTCGGCGATCAGGAGTCCGATCAACGGGCCGATCGGCGCGGCGAGCGCGATCACGCTCGAGTACATCAGGCTCGTCGTGATCGTGATGCCCTGCTTGATCAGCAGCGTCGGCACCCAGTTCGCGAAGCCGTAGAAGCCGACCGTCTGGAACACGTTGAAGATCGTCATCATGATCGTGCGGTTGCGGTACGGCGGCACCCACATGTCGCCGAACCGGCCGCGCGCGGGCACCGGCTCGGCGGGTGCAGGCTGCGGCAGCGGTTGGCCGTACTCGGCTTCGACCTTCGCCTCGAGCGCGCGCATCACGCGGTCGGCCTCGTCGAGCCGGCCCTGCTGCGCGAGCCAGCGCGGGCTTTCCGGCAGCGCGCGGCGGATCCACCAGACGAAGATCGCGCCATTCGCGCCGATCAGCACGACCCAGCGCCAGCCGTCGAGGCCGAGCGGCGCGTGCGGGACGAGCAGGTAGGCGAGGAACGCGACGACCGGCACCGCGACGAAGCCCACCGCCTGCTCGCATGCGAACGCGCGGCCGCGGATCTGCTTCGGCACGAGCTCGGAGATGTACGTGCCGATCGTCACCATCTCGACGCCGAGGCCGAGGCCGACGACGAAGCGCCAGAAGTTGAGGCCCGCGGCAGTGTCCTGGAACGCCATCACGACGTTCGCCGCCGTGTACCACAGCAGCGACCACGTGAAGATCGCGCGGCGGCCGAAACGGTCCGCGAGAAAGCCGCACGCGATCGTGCCGATGAAGAGGCCCGCGAACAGCGCGGCGATGAAGCTCGCGACGCCGGTCGTGCCGAACAGCCCGTGCGTCGTCGCGGTGAGGACGCCGCTTTTCACGAGGCCCGGTGCGACGTAGCCGCTGTACAGCAGGTCGTAGAGTTCGAAGAAGAAGCCGAGGCTCAGCAGTACGACGAGCTTCCACACGCTGCGGGTGGGCGGCAGGCGGTCGAGGCGGGCGGATATCGAGCCCGCGTCGATCGCCGCGTCGATCGGTAAGGTACGGGCGACATCCGCTGCGGCGAGCGAATCGTGCTGGGGCGAAGCCATGGTGGCGTGTCTCCGGAATCCTGATTGTTATGGGCGCCGCCGAACCACGGATGGGCGGATCCGCGGGCGGATTCGCGCATTCTAGCGGGGACTGAAGGCGAGCACATCAATCGCGCCCGCGACCCTACCCCTTTTTGCACAGCCCCGCGCCCAGCGTGGAGATTTTGTAAATTCGGTAACGATCTGTCCGGCGCGCTTTCGCCGGCGGCGGGACGCAACGTCCGCCACACCGTGCCGCGCCGCCGACTCCCGCGCAATCGACGTACCGACCCCGAAAGCGCCTGGGCCGCGAGCACGGGTAACATGCAGGCTGCCTCCACATGGCATTCTTCCGACGATTCGCAGACGTCGAGCATGTCGGCCAATCGTAAACATTCCATGCAGATAAAACGACTTCTTCCTTTCGCGCGCGGGTTAGCGCTGATCGCCCTGCTTCACCTGCTGCCGGTCGCAACGGCCTCGGCATTTCCGTCCGCGGCGTCCGCGCCGGGCGCGAGCGCCGTCGGTGCGCCCGTCGCCACGATCTCACTCGCCGACGCGGTTGCCGAGCTGAAGCAGATGCAGGTCGAACAGGACCGCATCAAGCAGCAGACGTCGGCCGCGACGAACAGCAAGGAACTGGACGCGCTCGCCGACGCGACCGACGAACTGGGCGCAAGCGTCGACAAGCTGGCCACTGAACTTGCGCCGCAGCGTGCGCAGATCCAGGCGCAGCTCGACGTGCTCGGGCCGCCGCCCGCGCCGGGCGCGGCGCCCGAAACGCCGGCTGTCGCGCAGCAACGCGCGACGCTGAATGCGCGCAGGACGCAAATCGATGCGGCGCTGAAGCAGGCCACCGACCAGAAGAGCAATCTCGCGAACCTGACCGAGCAGTTCGCGAAGCTGCATCGCAGCCTGATGAAGAACCAGCTCGCGCTGCGCTCGGGCAGCATCTTCGGCGCGCAATTCTGGATGCCGTTGTTCCAACGGTCGCCCGGCGACGCACAGCGGCTCGGTGCATTCGACGCGCAGCTCGGCGACATGCTGCGTTCGGCATGGGCGCCGGGGCAGCGCGCGTCGACCGTGCTGCTGCTGTTCGTCGCGCTGGCGGTCTGGATCGTGGGCCGGCGGCTCGTCGAACACGGGCTCGCATGGTTCTGCGTGAACCGCATACCCGAAACGCGCCTGCGCCGCAGCGCGCTCGCGCTGTCGACCGCGATCGCGACGCTGCTCACCACGGGAATCGCGGTGCAGATCCTCTACGTCGCGCTGATGCGCCACTACGAACTCACGCCGGCGCTCAGCGACCTGTGGGACCAGCTCGCCAAGCTGACACTGACCTGTGCGCTGATCGCGGGCCTCGGCCGCGCGCTGCTGTGCACGAACCATCCGTCCTGGCGGCTGCCCGCACTCGCCGACCCCGTCGCCCGTGCGTTGCGGCCGTTCCCCGGCATGCTGGCCGCGCTGCTGCTCGTGTCCGGCACGCTCGAGGCGATCAACCACATCGTCGACACGAGCCTGTCCGTCACGCTGCTGGGTCGCGGCATCGTGTCGCTCGTCGTCGTGCTGACGATCGGTGCGGCGCTGTTGCGCGCGAATCGCGTGCGCAGCGCGCTCGCGGCGGCCGGCGAAGCGCCCGAGCAGCGCTCGACGCTCGCCGGGCTGATTCACGCCGGCGTGTCGCTCGCGATCATCGCGTCGCTGGCCGCGCTCGTGATCGGCTACATCTCGGTCGCGCGCTTCATCACGTACGAGCTGGTGTGGTTCGAGATCGTGCTGTGCAGCGTCTACATGTTGACGCAACTGACGCGCGACGCGAGCGTCACGCTGTTCTCCGCGAACCTGTCGAGCGGCAAGCAGATCAAGCACCTGTTCGGGCTTGGCGACAAGCATCTCGAACAGGCGCAGACGGTGCTGTCGGGTCTCGGCACGAGCCTGCTGATGCTGGTCGCGGTGGTCGCGCTGATGACGGGCGGCTTCGGCACGACGCCGAGCGACCTGCTCGACAGCCTCGTTGCGATGGTCGGCGGCCAGCGGCTGCAGAGCCTCAACATCATGCCGGACCGGATCATCAACGCGGTGATCGGTTTCGCGATCGGCTTCTATCTGCTGCGCTCGGTGCGGCGCTGGCTCGACAACGAGTTCATGCCGGCGCTCGGCATGGACCCCGGCATGCGCGCGTCGCTCATCACGTTGTTCACCAACGTCGGCTACGTGCTGATCGTGCTGATGACGCTGTCGCTGCTCGGCGTCAAATGGGACAACCTTGCATGGATCGTCAGTGCGCTGTCCGTCGGTATCGGTTTCGGCCTGCAGGAGATCGTGAAGAACTTCGTGTCGGGGCTGATCCTGCTGACCGAGCGGCCGGTGAAGGTCGGCGACATGATCAGCATCAGCGGCGTCGAAGGCGACATTCGCCGGATCAACGTGCGCGCGACCGAGATCCAGTTGAGCGACCGCTCGACCGTGATCGTGCCGAACTCGCAGCTGATCTCGCAGAACCTGCGCAACGTGACGATGGGCAACAGCACACAGGGCGTCGCGACGCTGATGCTGACGTTTCCGCTGAACACCGACCCCGAGCAGGTGCGCGACCTGCTGCTCGCCGCGTATCGCGAGCATCCGTCGATCCTGGAGAAGCCCGCGCCGTCGGTGACGTTCAGCCAGCTTACGCCGGACGGCATCACGCTGAGCGTGACGGGCTATGTGCCGAGCCCGCGGATCGCGGGGTCGACGAAGAGCGACCTGCTGTTCGAGATTCTGAAGCGGCTGCGCGCGGCGCGGGTCACGCTGTCGACTCCGCAGATGCTGGTGGTGCAGAACATGCCGGCAGAGGATGTGTACGGGGAGGCTGGCTGACGGGAGGTTGCGCGGCATGCGAACGCCGCGAAGCGGCTGCAATGGCCACGCGTGGCCTTCCCCTGAGTCGACACGCCGCGCTGCCACAAACGACAAGGGCCGGCTACCGCATCGCGGCAGCCGGCCCCTTTGACTCACGCGCCGGATCCGGCGCGCCGTCTTGCACGACGAACTTTACACGTCAAACTTCACACCCTGCGCCAGCGGCAGCTCCCGGCTGTAGTTGATCGTGTTCGTCGCACGGCGCATATACGCCTTCCACGCATCCGAACCCGATTCGCGGCCGCCGCCCGTTTCCTTCTCGCCACCGAACGCGCCGCCGATCTCCGCGCCGCTCGTGCCGATGTTCACGTTGACGATCCCGCAATCGCTGCCCGCAGCCGACATGAACTGCTCGGCTTCGCGCATGTCGTTCGTGAAGATTGCCGACGACAGGCCCTGCGGCACCGCGTTGTGCACGTCGATTGCGTCCGCGAAGTCGTCATAGACCATCACGTACAGGATCGGCGCGAACGTCTCGTGCTCGACCACGGCCGTCTGCTTCGGCATCCGTACGATTGCCGGACGCACGTAGTACGCATCCGCGTGGCCGACGTCGACACGCTCGCCACCCTTCACTTCGCCACCCTGCTCGCGTGCATCGGCAAGCGACTTCTGCATCGCGTCGAACGACGCGCGATCGACGAGCGGACCGACCAGCGTGTCCGCTTCGAGCGGGCTGCCGACCTTCACCGACGCATACGCCTTTTCGATGCGCGGCAGCAGCTGTTCGACCAGGCTGCGATGCACGATCAGGCGGCGCAGCGTCGTGCAGCGCTGGCCGGCCGTGCCCACCGCCGCGAACGTGACCGCGCGCACGACGAGATCCAGATCCGCGCTCGGCGCGACGATCATCCCGTTGTTGCCGCCGAGCTCGAGGATGCCGCGCGCGAGGCGCTGGCTCAGCACCTTCGCGACTTCCTGGCCCATCCGCACGCTGCCCGTCGCGCTGACGACCGGCACTTTCTTCGACGACGTCAGCACCTCGCCCACGTCGCGCATGCCGAGCACCAGCTGGCTCAGCCCCTGCGGCGCGACGCCCGGATGCGTCTTCTCGAACTCGCGGATCGCCTTCTCGAGCAGCACGTGGCACGCGATCGCGGTGAGCGGCGTCTTCTCGGACGGCTTCCAGACCACCGAATCACCGCACACGAACGCGAGCGCCGCATTCCATGCCCACACCGCGACCGGGAAGTTGAACGCCGAAATCACGCCGCACACGCCGATCGGGTGCCACGTTTCCATCATCCGGTGGCCCGGGCGCTCGGACGCGATCGTCAGGCCGTAAAGCTGGCGCGACAGGCCGACCGCGAAATCGCAGATGTCGATCATTTCCTGCACTTCGCCGAGCCCTTCCGACGTGATCTTGCCTGCCTCGAGCGTGACGAGCCGGCCGAGCGCGGCCTTGTGTTCGCGCAGCACGTTGCCGAACACGCGCACCAGTTCGCCGCGAACCGGCGCGGGCACCGTGCGCCACTTGAGGAATGCCGCGTGCGCGGCGTCGATCTTGCGCTCGGCGTCGGCAGGGCTGTCGACGGCCAGCGTCGCGAGCGTCGCGCCGTCGAGCGGCGAGCGCGCGGTCAGCGCATTGCCTTTCCACTGGGCGAGATCGATGTCGAGCGCGGCAAGAATGTCGTTGAATTGCATCACTTCCTCTTCAGGGACAGATTGATCGGTGCGGCGGCGACGCCGCCCGCGTGATTCGATTGGAGCGCGTTCGCGCGCCCTGTGCAAGCGGATGCGCGCCCGGGCGAGCCAGCCGCCGTCCGGCCACACGGCGCCGGCCATCGCCGGTTCGCGTCGGCCGTCGCATGTGTCCTCGCCTCGCGAGCCGCGATCCATTGACAGCATTGTCGGCGGCCACGAGTCGGGCCGCTATTGATATTAACTCACGACTTCATTCCCAAAACGCATCACGCAATCGAATCCGGCCCGATCCTTTCCGGGTTACCCCGGGACGCGTCCAATATGCGAATCGAGCACCCGCAGCAGGCGCGCCGCGCGTGCTGCGATTTGGCGCTAGTTAATAACAAAACTGCATCAACCAGTTCGGAAATATCGTTTGCTGCCCCTGCTTCGACCCCACACAATCTGATCTGCGTCAAGGCGTGCGGCACAGCACCCGGCGCGCCGACGGCCGCCCTGCCCGCCTCACCGGGCACGGCCGGCCCCAGACGAAGGCGACGCGCAGGTCGGCCGTTCCTCCGCACCGCGCGCATCGACGCCGCCGGCAGGCGGCGGGCGGGCATGCCGCGCTTCGTCTTCCCAAAACAATCCCGGAGACAGCGCTCAGCACCCCATGCGTTCAGATTCCCACCCCGATTCCGCGAGCCCGTCCGGCCCGCAAGGTTCGCAGCCTTCCCTCCATCGCAGCCTGCAGGCGCGTCATCTGCGCATGATCGCGATCGGGGGTTCGATCGGCACCGGCCTGTTCGTCGCGTCCGGCGCGTCGATCTCGCAGGCCGGCCCCGGCGGCGCGATGCTCGCGTACATGCTGATCGGCCTGATGGTCTATTTCCTGATGACGAGCCTCGGCGAGATGGCGGCCTTCATGCCGGTGTCGGGCTCGTTCGCGACCTACGGCGCGAAATTCGTCGACGAAGGCTTCGGCTTCGCGCTCGGCTGGAACTACTGGTACAGCTGGGCCGTGACGCTCGCAGTCGAGCTGGTCGCCGCGCAGCTCGTGATGAATTACTGGTTCCCGCATGTGCCGGGCGTCTGGTGGAGCGCGCTGTTCCTGACCTTGGTCTTCGCGCTCAACGCATTGTCGGTGCGCGGTTTCGGCGAGGCCGAATACTGGTTCGCGCTGATCAAGGTGCTGACGGTGCTCGCGTTCGTCGGCGTCGGCCTGCTGATGATCTTCGGCATCCTGCAGGGCGCGCCGGGCAATGGCTGGGGCAACCTGACGACCGGCGACGCGCCGTTCGTCGGCGGCTGGTCGACGATGCTCGGCGTCGCGATGATCGCGGGCTTCTCGTTCCAGGGCACCGAGATGATCGGCGTCGCGGCCGGCGAATCGGAAAACCCGCGCACGACGATCCCGCGCGCGGTAAGCCAGATCTTCTGGCGGATCCTGCTGTTCTATGTGTTCGCGATCTTCGTGATCGGCGTGCTGGTTCCGTATACCGACCCGAACCTGCTGAAGAGCGACGTGACCGACATCGGCGTGAGCCCGTTCACGCTCGTGTTCCGCCGCGCGGGCCTCGCGTTCGCGGCCGGCGTGATGAACGCGGTGATCCTGACCGCCGTGCTGTCGGCCGGCAACTCGGGCATGTATGCGTCGACGCGGATGCTGTACAACCTCGCGACCGAAGGCCGCGCGCCGAAGCTGTTCGCGAAGCTGTCGCCGGGCGGCGTGCCGCGCAACGCGCTGTATGCGACGACCGCGGTCGGCGCGCTGTGCTTCCTGACATCGCTCTACGGCGACAAGACGGTGTACCTGTGGCTGCTGAACACGTCGGGGATGGCCGGCTTCATTACGTGGCTCGGCATTGCGGTCAGCCACTACCGGTTCCGCAAGGGTTTCCTGAAGCAGGGCTACCGGCTCGAGCAACTGCCGTACCGGTCGAAGTGGTTCCCGTTCGGCCCGCTGTTCGCATTCGTGCTGTGCGTGATCGTCGCGCTCGGCCAGGACTATCAGGCGTTCCTCGCCGACAAGATCGACTGGGTCGGCGTGGCCGCCACCTATATCGGCCTGCCGTTCTTCCTCGCGATCTGGCTCGGCTATGCGCTCGTGCGCAAATGCCGGCTCGTCCGCTACGAGGACATGGAGATCGCGCCGTGGGTCGACCGCAACGCGACGCCCGAATCGGCGCCCGTTGCCGACGCCGACTATCCGGCCTTCGTCGCGAGCCCCGCGAACCCGACGCCCGGCGCGTGACCGGGCCAGCCGCGCCGAGCTCCACCGGCGCGGTTTTGCAATAAATCGACGCGGCGCGCGCGTTCAGGCAAGATCGACGCGCGCCGCCTGTATTTCCGCCGTTCATCCGTCATCGAATCGCATGCAGAATTTCTACGAAGCCACTGTTACCCGCCAACCGTATCCGCAACTGACCGGCACGCTCGACACGCATGTCTGCATCGTCGGTGGCGGCCTCGCCGGCCTGTGCACCGCGCTCGGGCTCGTCGAGCGCGGCGTGCGCGACATCGTCGTGCTCGACGGCGAGCGCGTGGGCTACGGCGCATCGGGCCGCAACGGCGGCTTCGTGTTCGGCGGCTACAGCCTCGACAACGCGGACCTGCTGCACACGCTCGGCCGTGAAGAAGGGCGCCGCCTGTACCGGCTGACCGTCGATGCGGTCGACCTGATCCGCGCGCGCATCGCGCGCTACGGCATCGACTGCGACATCGTCGACCGCGGCGTGATGCTCGCGAACTGGTTCGACGATGCGTCCCGGCTCGACAGCCTGCGCACGCTGATGAAGACCGAATTCAACGTCGACTGGGAGCCGGTCGCGACCGACGCGCTGCGCGCCCGGCTGAAGACCGAGCGCTACCACGGCGGGCTGTTCGAGCCGAACGCTTTCCATTTCCACCCGCTCAAGTACGTGCTCGGCGTCGCGGCAGCCGCCGCACGCGGCGGCGCGCGCATCTACGAGCAGTCGGCCGCGCTCGGCATCGCCCGCGAAGGCGCCGGGTACGTCGTGCGCACGGCGCACGGCGCGGTGCGCGCGAAGGACGTCGTGTTCGCGGCCGGTGGCTACGCGCGCGGCGTGTCGCCGCGCATCGAGCGCGCGGTGCTGCCGATCGCGACCTACGTGATCGCGACCGAACCGCTCGGCGCGCGCCTGCCGGACGCGATCGACGCGCCGTACGCGATCTACGACACGCGCTTCGCATTCGACTACTACCGTCCGCTGCAGGACACGCGAATCCTGTGGGGCGGCCGGATCTCGGTGCTGGACCGCGGCCCGGACGCGATCGCGCGGCTGCTCAAGCGCGACCTCGTGCGCGTGTATCCGCAGCTCGCGGACGTGAAGGTCGAATATGCATGGGGCGGGCTGATGAGCTACGCGCGGCACAAGATGCCGCAGATCGGCCGCGATGCCGACGGCGTGTGGCACGCGATCGCATTCGGCGGCCACGGGATGGCGCCGACCACGGTCGCCGGCGAAACGCTCGCCGCCGCCCTGGCCGGCGAGCAACCGGTGCCGGAAGGCTTCGCCGCGTTCGGCCTGACGCGCACGTTCGGGCTCGCGGGCCTCGCTGCCGCACAGCTCACGTACACGGCTTACCAGGCCCGCGACGCGCTCGCCGCCTATCGTCACTGAGCGACACTGAGTGTTGCCGAGCGCCCGCGCGGCGGCGCGCCGGGCGCGCGTGCCGCGCTGCCGATTAGAGCCGAAGATTAGAGCCGAAGGTCGGCGGGACGGGGGTTTTTCACATGCTAGAATGCCCTGTCCAAGCCGCCGCGAAGCCACAATAACGTCACATGAAAACAGGAAGCAGGGCCGCCACGTCCGACAACCGCGCGGTTCCGTCCGAGGCGCGGCGCAAGTACGATCCCGAGCAAACCAAGCGCAACATCCTCGACGTCGCCACGCAGGAATTCTCCGCGATGGGCCTCGCCGGTGCCCGCGTCGACGCGATCGCCGAGCGCACCAACACGACGAAGCGGATGCTCTATTACTACTTCGACAGCAAGGAAGGCCTGTACGAGGCCGTGCTCGAGAAAGTGTACGGCGACATCCGCGCGCTCGAGCAGGAGCTGCACGTCGGCGACATGGAACCGCTCGAAGGCATGCGCCGTCTCGTCGAATTCACGTTCGACTATCACGACAAGCATCGCGACTTCGTCCGTCTCGTGTCGATCGAGAACATTCACGGCGCGAAGTATCTCGAACAGCTGAAGTCGTTCAAGAACCGCAACGTCAGCATCATCAAGACGCTCGAACAGCTGCTCGAGCGCGGCGTGGCAAGCGGCGCGTTCCGCCAGGACATCGACGCGTTCGACCTGCACCTGCTGATCAGTTCTTTCTGCTTCCATCGCGTGTCGAACCGCTATACGTTCGGCGCCGCGTTCGGCCGCGATCCGTCAGCGCCGCGCCTGCGCGCGCGACACCGCGACACGATCGCCGAAGCCGTGCTGCGCTACGTCGCCGCGTAACGCAGCCATAACGCAGGTATCGCCGCGCGCCGACCGTGCTTCAGTCCCGCGGCGCGGCCGCGGCCAACGCAATCCTCGCCTTCTCTTCCGGGCTCCCCGCCACGAAATACTTGTTCGCCCAGCTCGAATCGGGCGCCAGCGCGAGCCGCGGATGCGTCGCTGCGCCGCCTTGCTGCTTCGCATCGATCGCCAGCGCCCGCGCCCGGTAGTGCTCGTATAGCCGCAGGAATTCCGCCAGGTAGATCGCCGCGATCCGCGAGTCGCGAATCTCGAGCAGGTTCTCGTCGTTGAATTGCTCGGAGTTGCGGCTCATGTTCGCCGATCCGCTGTAGACGATCGGGTTCGCGCCTTCCGCGTCGATCACGATGAACTTGTGGTGGATCACGACCGGCGGATACGCAGGCGCCGACTCGCCCGGAAACAGCCGCAATTCCGGCTCGAAACCCTGCGGCACCGTCGCTGGCGAGAAATACTGCGCGTCGATCACGTCGCGGTGGTCGCGGCTGCGGTGGTACAGCTCGAGATTCGCGAGCGTCGCCGCGTTGAGCGTCCCGCCGTTCTGCTGCGTCGTGTCGGCCTTCGTTGCGCTGCCGATGTTGATCTTGTTGACGAGCCCGAACATCATCAGGCCGCGGTCGCCCGCCGCGAAGCACGCGTCGCGCAACGCGGCGTCGGTCGGCATGAACAGGCAGAACGCGACCGAATGCTTCGCGGCCTCGATCGCCGCGACGATCGTGTCGATTTGCGTGCGCTGCCCGGCCGGCTCCGGCGAGAACGACACGCGCACCTGTGCCGCGCCGACCGTCATCGGCTGCGACCAGCCCGGCGACAGCCGCGCCGTCTCGGCCACCGGCGGATTCGCGGCCAGTGCGTGCGCACGCGCGTTGTACAGCGCGGCGAGCGCGGGCGAATCGAACGTGTGCAGCACGTTCGCCTGCTCGGTCAGGCCTTCCGTCGTGAAGTTCGCCGAGCCCGTCAGCAGGCGCGCGGGCGCGGCGTTCCCGGGCGCGTCCGCGACGATGAACTTGTCGTGCATGATGTGCGTCCGGTCGCGCGGCGCGAGCGTCGCGAGGCCCTGCAACGCATCAACGGCCGGCTGGTTCGGCGAAGGTAGCGGCGGCTGGCCCTTGCGCGGCGTCACGTGCGCGTCGTAGACGATCGCGAGCGCCGCGTCGCCGCGCGCATGGCCGAACGCTTCGAACGCGGGCAGCGCCCACAGCGTGTCGGTCAGGTGATAGACGGCCGACACCGCGCGCGATGCGGGATCCAGCATCTGCGCGAACACCTGTTCCATGTCGTTCGCGAGCCACGTGCGCAGCTTCAGCGCGTCATCGGCGCTCGGCGTCGCACCGGGCGCAAGCTGCAGCGCAGCGACCTGCTTCGCGAACGCCTGCGAGCTGACCACCGCGCGGTTGAACCACGTGCCGACACCGTCCTCCACATGCGCAGGCAGCACGATGTCACACGCGCCGCCTTCCGCATCGAGCACCTGCAGGCTCGCGGGCGTGCCGACGACCGGATAGACGTCGTAGCGGAACCTGCCGCCGCGGTCCTGCGGATCGATCCGCGCATCCCACCACATGAATTTCTGGATCGGCGCCTGGTCGGTCGGCGCATCGCCCTGGGTGTCGGCGGCCGGGCCGTCGAACGTCAGGCGGTTCGGCAGCCAGCTATACGGCGCGCGCGTCCTGCCGTCCGCCGACCCGAAACCCGGCGTGCGCCTGATCGCGAAGCCGAGGAAGTCGGTTCGCGCCTGCGCGCCGGGCCAGTCGAAGGCCAGCAACACCAAGGTCGGGGAAAGATAGCTGCGCACGCTGACGGACATCGGCATTCTCCCTGGCTGAACAGCCGGTCAAGGTCGAACGGGTCAGTGTCCTCGGTGCTCTTTCAGTCAGGATGACGGTCCGATGAACCTTGTGTGTCGCGCGTGCGTCAGCCGCACACCACCAGCTCGATGCCGCGCGCGGTCAGTGCGCGGCGCACGGCCTTGTCCGGCGCGCGTTCGGTCACGAGACAGCGCACCGCGTCGGTGCCGTTGATCCGCACCGGCGTCACGCGGCCGAACTTCGAGTGATCGGCGACGACGACCACCGTGGCGGCCGACGCGATCATCCGGCTGCGCACTTCGGCCGCGAGTCGCGAATAGTCGGTGAATTCGCCGTCGGCCGTGATGCCGCCCGCGCCGACGAACGCGAAATCGATGTGGTATTGCGCGAGCTGCTGGATCGTGTCGAGCCCGAACGTCGCGTCCTCGTCATCGGACAGTTCGCCGCCGAGCAGCGTCACGCGATTGCCGTTGCGGCGCGCGAGCACGAACGCGATGCGCCAGTCGTTCGTGTAGACCGCGAGCCGGTGCTTGTCGGCGAGCGCGAGCGCCACCGCGTGTGTCGTGCTGCCTGAATCGATCAGCACCGATGCGCCGTCGGGCACGAACTCGGCTGCGCGCCACCCGATCGCGCGCTTCGCGTCGGCGTTCGCCGCTTCACGCTCGGACAGGCTCGGCTCGCGGCGGTCCGCAGCCAGCGCGCCGCCGTGCGTCATCACGAGCAGGCCGCGCGCGGCAAGCGCGTTCAGATCGCGCCGCACGGTTTCGCGCGACACGTCGAGCGAGCGCACCAGTTCCGCGACCGACAGCGCGCCCGATCGACCGAGTTCCGACAAAATGAATTGATGACGTTGTTCCGCCAGCATCTCGTTACGCGCCCTAGGCGACTGGTAAATGGGGAGCATGCCATTGTATTACGGCGATTTGACCGGCATTTGACGGACGGGTGACAAGGGACAGATCCGAACGGCCAACGACGAAATTCAGAATTGCCGGAAGCGCGCCAATCGGCGCGGTGCGGATTGCTACACTTCGCGCTTCACCGAACGACAGACCACCGAGGGAGCTCGCGCGATGTATCGCAAAGGCATAGTGCTCGAAATCCAGTTTCCGCCCGAACGACTCAACGACGCCGCCGGCGATCCCTACTGGATCGACCTGACGCTCGACGAGGCCCGCCGCCTTCATCAGCAGCTCGCCGCGCGCTTTGCGGGCGACACGAGCGCGAACCAGCCGCTCGACACGTTCTCCATCGACTGATCCCGGCGCACAGGGCCCGCGTCGTGCCACACGGGCGATTGCAGGATTCGACAAGACACCGGCGCAGCGGCGCCGGATACTGCCGGACTTCGTGATTCCGTCCGGCCGTGTCCCGGCCTGCCTTGCATGTTCACTTCGATTGTCGCGGCCGCGTTCGTCGCGCTGTGGTCCACGGGCTTCATCGTCGCGCGGGCGATCAAGCCGTACGCCGACCCGAACCTGTTCCTGCTCGCGCGCTTCGCGGGCACCGCCGTGCTGTTCGGCGCGGTCGCGCTCGCGGCGCGCGCGCCGTGGCCCGCGCGCCGCGAATGGCCGCGCCACCTGATCGCGGGCGCGCTGCT
>NZ_JAAGPL010000145.1:0-22291 GCF_017104785.1 Burkholderia sp. Ac-20353
TTGGCGGCGGGGCGGCCACGCTCACGTTTGCGCTTGCATGGCGCGCGCGCCTGTCGCCGCTGCGCCTTTCGCTGGCCGGCACGACGATCGCCGCGCTCGGTAGCGCGGGCGTCATTTCGTTGATGATCGCGGCGGGCCCGCAGGCCGGCCCGTTGTTCTACTGGCTGGCCGGCGGCCTCGCGGGCGTCGGCTGGCAGCAGGTCGCGATGGTGGCACCGTGGACGTTCGCAGGCCTGGCCGCCGCATTCGCAGGCGCGTGCGTGCTCGACACGCTTGCGCTCGGCGACGAAGCCGCGCAGAGCATCGGCCTCGATGTGCTGCGCTGGCGTCTGATACTCGGCGGTGTCGCCGTCGCGCTGTCGGCATCGGTGGTCGCAATTGCGGGGCCGGTTGGTTTCGTCGGGCTGTGCGTGCCGCAACTGGCGCGTCTCGTGCTCGGCGGCGGGTATCGGCGAACCCTCTTCGCCACCGCGCTGGCCGGCGCGCTGCTCGTCGCGGCCGCGGATCTCGTCGCACGCACGGTTGCGGCGCCGCGCGAGCTGCCGGTCGGCTTCCTGACCGCGCTGGTTGCGACACCGCTGCTGATCGCGATGATCCGGCGCGACGAAGGAGCAGCGTCATGACGAGCGGTTCGAACCGGTCGGTACGTGACCGTGACGCGGGCGCGCGACGCGCGATCTGGCTACGCGCAATCATGCGCGGCGCGGGCGGGGCGGCGGCGCTGGCAGTCACGATCATGCTCTCGGTGCGATTCGGCGCGGCCGACTTCCCGTTGACGGCCGCGGTGCAGGCGTTGATCCATCGCGACGGCGCACACGACGCCGCATTCGTGCTGTGGGAGCTGCGCATGCCGCGCGTGCTGCTGGCGCTGATGATTGGCGCGCAACTCGCGGCGAGCGGGCTCGTGCTGCAGGCCGCGCTGCGCAATCCGCTTGCGGAGCCCGGGGTGATCGGCGTGTCGTCCGGCGCAACGCTCGGCGTGATGGTGCTGCTGCTCGTCGCGAACTTTTCCGGTTCGCTCGACAGCAGCCGGCTCGACGCATACGACGTGACGTGGATGCCGGTCGTCGCGCTGCTGGGCGGCGTCGGTGCGGCGCTCGGCGTTCATGCGCTCGCGTGGCGCAACGGCACGGCGCCGTTCAGGCTGATCCTGATGGGTGTTGCGGTCAGCGCCGCACTGTATGCGGTCGCGATGACGATTCTGGCGGGCTGGGGCTCGAGCCGCGTCGAAGTGCTGCTCACCTGGCTGTCCGGCAACCTGTACGCGCGCGGCTGGCAGCACGTGTGGCTGCTCGCGCCGTGGGCCGCGGCAACGATTGCGCTGCTGCCGGCAGTCCTGCCCGCGGTGCAGGTGCTGTCGCTCGGCGACGATGCGGCGGCGAGCGTCGGTCTCGACGTCGAGCGCTGGCGCCTTGTCGCGATCGTGTACGCCGGCTTCGCGGCCGCCTGCGCGGTGGCGATTGCTGGCCCGATCGCATTCGTCGGCCTGATCGCGCCGCATCTCGCACGGCTCGCGGTCGGCGGGCCGCTCGCGCGGCAGGCGCCGTTCGCGTTGCTCGGCGGCGCGCTCATCACGGCGCTCGCCGACCTGGCGGGGCGCGTCGTGATTGCTCCGGCCGAAATTCCAGTGGGGGCCGTCACCGCGCTCTTCGGTGCACCGCTCTTTCTCTATCTGCTTTCCCGATCTTCCCGGACGGGCCTCCAATGATTGATCGAACGCGCCGCGCGCTAGCGCTCGCATTGCCTGTATCGCTCGCGGCGATGCAGGCGTGGCCTGTTCGTGCAGCGGCGCAGGCTGCCCCGTACAGCGTGCTTGACGATCGCGGCGAGTCGCTGCGCTTCGACGCCGCGCCAAGCCGGCTCGCGACGATCTCGTATTTCGGCGCCGACGCGGCGCTCGCACTCGGCGTGCAACCGGTCGCTTCGACGTTCCTCGTGCGCGGCCGCCGGCCCGCGTATCTGCTCGATCGAATGGATCGTGTGATCGACCTCGGTCAGCGCGCAAGCCCGAGTCTCGAGTTGCTGGCGAGCGCGCATGCCGATCTGATCATCGCGATTCGGCGCTACACCGAAGCGAACGCCGCGCGGCTGCAACAGATCGCGCCGTATCTCGCGCTCGATCTGGAGATCCGGGAGGACAGCGACCGCAGCGTCGCGCTGGTCGGCGCGGCGCTGGGTCGGGCCGAGGCCGCCGCAGCACTCAACCGGCGCTTTGCCGGCGTGTGCGCGGCATTCCGCGCCCGTATCGCGTCGCGCCGCGCACAGCGGTACCTGTTCGTCTGGGGAGCAGGCTCCGCACCGTGGGCGTTCTACGACGAGAACATGACCTGCTCGCTACTGAATGCGCTGGGCGGAGTCAACGTTGCGGGGCGCAATCCGCTGCCGTCGCGACGCGACAACACTGCGTTCCAGATGAGCCTCGAGACGCTGCTGATCGCGGAGCCGGACACGATCTTCGTATACGACGACGGTGGGCCGCGCGGCTTCGAAGCGAACCCGGTGTGGCGGCACCTGATCGCCGTGCGACGCGTGCGGATCGTGCGAGTCGGCGATCACTGGATCGAATCGTTTGGTCCGATCGCGCGTCACGCGGTGCTGGCCGAGGCCGCCGCGTATTTGCATCCAGACCTGTTCGCACCACCCGACCTGCGTGAGATCGCGTCGTCGTATCTGCGCCGCACGGGTTGATTTCCTTTACATCGATTTCAAAGGATCGCGCCATGCAGCATGACACCTGGACCATCGAACTGATTCCGACCGAACGGATCCTGCCGAACGAAGAACACGACGAGACACGCTTGCTCGAAGTGCTGGACAGCATCGCGCGCAGCGGCCGCTGGACTGCGCCGATCGTGCTCGAACGCGCAAGCTTCGCGGTGATGGATGGGCATCACCGGCTGGCGGCAGCGCGGCGTCTGTCGCTGCCGCGCGTGCCGTGCGTGCTGCTCGACTACGCGCAGGTCGGCGTCGAGACGCGGCGACCGGACTTTCGGGTCGACGGCGAGCAGATCGTTGCGCGCTCCCGGGCCCGAGTGCTGTATCCGCCGAAGACGACGCGGCATATCTTTCCGCGGGCGTTGCCGGTATGCAGTATCGACATCACCATACTTTCCACGTGAAGTTCGCCTGCCTGGCCGCGTAGCCGGCTCGGCGCATGCGGCAAATTCGCGATACGCGAGCTCGACGGGGCCACGCTCGGCCCGCCGGTAGAAGCGCTGCCGAGCGCGGGCCGATACGAAGCACCGCGCGATACGAAGGGTTCTGCCGACATTCATGATCGACACCGAAGACGAGCGGGCGATGCCTCGGACATGCGCTCGAGGCGCGACGCGCCGGCTGGCATGCGAGAATCACCAACGACGCGTTCCGAAATCAGGTTCTGCCCGGCCTGAGTGATGCTTCGACGTCGAATTCGGTGGCTCCGGTCTTCAACCTGGGATTCAACTACGCTTTCGATCGCCACTGGTTTGCGGGCATTTCCGCGTCGTACATGCCTCGGAGCCTGACCGCCACGCTCCACTCGAAGCACATGACATCGGGTGGCGACGTACCGATCACTTCAGAAACGGACATCCAGCTCGATCCGATCGTCACCAACCTGAAAATTGGGTACGTCTTTTAACACGCGACGGCCCTGACCTGACGCGCAATCCTGTGACCGTCGCGTGCAGTCGGGGCGTGCCGGCACGGCGGCGGCGCCACTAGAAGCCTTTGGGAAAGATTACATCCGCTTGCCGGCACGTCCTGGAAGTAACAGCAGTAACGCCGCGTTTCATCGTGTGCGCACCCCCCTGCGTCCCGCCCCGGTTTGGTATTCAATGGAAATAGCCCGGCCCGAGTGCGGGGCGGGCATGTGTTGGGTCAGGACAGCAATCATGAACGGGCGAACCTTGTGCCGGCTGGCACTGGTGCTAGCCGCAATCATGGGGACCGGTGCGGCGCTGGCCGATCATCCTCATTTCCACGGAGGCCATCGTGGCTTCCATCATTCTCATGCGAGGGTCTTCATCGGCTCGGGTTTTGCCTTCGGCTATCCCTATCCGTTCGGCTATCCGGCCTACTTTCCGCCCGAAGTGGTAGCAGTGCCTACCTCGCCGCCCGAGTACATCGAGCAGGCCGACGACGTGGCGCAGCAGGATTACTGGTATCGCTGCGGGCAACCCGAAGGGTATTACCCTTATGTCCAGACGTGCCCGGGGGGCTGGCTCAAAGTCCCGGCGCAGCCGCCGGCCAAGGACTGACTTCCGAAGGATCAGGTGCGATCATGCGAGACTTTGATTCGTCATCCTTTATTTCCATGGCCGCGCTGATGCTTGCCGCCTGCACGGCCATGCCGACGGGTCCCGATGTGATGGTGCTGCCCGGCACCGGCAAGAGCTTCGATCAGTTTCGGGTCGATGACGCTGGCTGCCGCCAGTATGCGCTCGGCCAGGTTGGAGGCGTCAGCGCGGCGCAGGCGAGCACGCAAAGCGCGGTAGGCAGCGCGGCGGTCGGCACCGCAGTGGGCGCGGCGGCTGGCGCAGCCTTCAACGGCGGCTCCGGCGCCGCGGTGGGAGCGGGGGTAGGGCTGCTAACCGGCTCTGCGGTGGGTGCCAGCAACGCGCAATACGCTGGTCATGGCGTGCAGCGCCGCTACGATATGGCCTACGTGCAGTGCATGTATGCGCGGGGGCACCGTGTGCCGATTTATGGCCATATGGTTGCAGCGCCGCAGTTTGGACAGTCAGGCGCCCACGTGCCACCGCCGCCTCCCCGGAGCCTGCCCGGCCCCGTGCAGTAGCGTTGCAAGCGCGAATTTCAGGCGCGAGTCGCAAGCGTCCGGCGAACCAGTCCCGCGGATGGGCCGCCGTGATACACCCGGCGGCCGTCGGATGCGTTAGCGTTCTTCCGCTCGAAGGGAAAGCAGGCCGAGCAGCACCTCGTCGCGGCGAGCTGCCAACTGGTCGATCGATCGACCGGCCACCTCGTCCTGAACGCCGTCGATCATTTTCCGCCGGACGTCTGGCGTGATTTGCGGCGAGCCCAGCACCTTCCACCAGGCGGTCATCGGGCCGGTGAACTGATCGAAGAAGTGCTCGATGCCGCCTTGTCCGCCGCCGAGATGGAACAGCAGGTTCGGACCCATCACGCCCCAGCGCAGGCCGGGGCCCCAGCACACGGCCGTATCGGCATCCTTGACGCTCACGACGTCTTCCGCGACCAGATGGACGATCTCGTGCCTGGGGCGGTTTGAACGGGTGGCCGATCACACACCGTTCGGGGTGGCGCTCGGGGTTCCCGCCGTCTGGCACACGGCACCAAGCTTCTGGCGCAACCAGGCCCTATGCTTGTCAATGACCTCGCGAATCTCGCCATCGGGAGACTCGGCTTCAGCGTTGATGAACGGGCAGCCACGCCGGTGATAACATCAGGCGCATTCCGAAAATCTCGACGAGCCACAGGCATGGTTGTCCTAACCTAACGGTCATGGGAGCACGCATATGCAGCCAGAAGCGCGTACAGACACGGTCGTACTTATCCACGGTCTCTGGATGACGCCGTTGTCGTGGGAGCATTGGGTCGCCCGTTACGAGCAGCGCGGAATGAAGGTGATTACCCCTGGGTACCCGGGGATCGAGCCGGGTACGGCCGGAGTCGATGCACTCCGGCGGGATCCGTCGCCGTTGGCGGATCTGGGCGTGCGCGAGGTCTACGATCACTTGGCCAAGGTCATCGCTGCGCTCGACACGAAACCGATCATCATGGGGCACTCGTTCGGCGGGGCCTTTGTTCAGCTCCTCCTCGATGCGGGCTTCGGCGCAGCCGGTGTATCCATCGACGGTGCCGCGGTGAAGGGGGTATGGGCGCTTCCTTTCAGCGAGATCAAGGCGACGTTCCCGGTCCTGCACAACCCCGCCAACCTGCATCGCGCCGTCCCGATCACCGAGGCGGATTTTCACTACGCGTTTACAAACAACCTGAGCGTCGAGGAATCGAAGGTCGTCTACGACCGCTACGCCGTTCCCGTGTCGGGGCGAATCCTGTTTCAAGGCGGGTTCGCGAACGTCACCCCGAACGCCGCGACGACCTGCAACTTTGCCAACAACGATCGCGCACCGCTGCTCTTCATCGCCGGTGGCAACGACAACATCCTGCCGCCGGCCGTACAGCACGAGAACTTCGAAAAGAACGCAACGCAATCGCGGGCGATCACTGCTTACAAGCTGTTCGCAGGCCGCAGTCACTACACCTGCGGCGAGAAGGGCTGGGAGGAGGTCGCCGACTTCGCGCTCGACTGGGCGCTCGCGCCTGTAGCAGGAAGCCTCGACAAAGGCTGACGCGCATGGCCCCGCAGCGAACTGTCGCTGCGGGGCCATGCTGCGTTCAGGATTACGCGAGGTCGAACCGATCCGCGTTCATCACCTTGGTCCACGCCGCAACGAAATCCCGGACGAACTTCTCGTTGTTGTCGTCCTGCGCATAGACCTCCGCATAGGCACGAAGCACCGAGTTCGAGCCGAAGACCAGATCCACCCGCGTGGCCGTCCATTTAATGGCACCGGACTTGCGATCGCGGATTTCGTACAGGTTCTTCCTTGACGGTTTCCAGGTATAGGCCATATCGGTGAGATTGACGAAGAAATCGTTCGTCAAAGCGCCGGGGCGATCCGTGAACACGCCATGCGCGGTGCCGCCGTAATTGGTACCCAGCACGCGCATGCCTCCGACCAGGGCCGTCATTTCGCAGGCCGTCAGCCGCATCAATTGCGCGCGGTCGAGCAGCAATTCCTCGGCGCTGGCCACGTAGTCCTTCTTCAGCCAGTTGCGGAAGCCGTCAGCCAGAGGTTCCAGTACGTCGAACGACTGCGCGTCGGTTTGTGCCTGGTCCGCATCGCCGCGGCCCGGCGAGAACGGCACCGTGACGCCGAAGCCTGCAGCCTTGGCCGCCTGCTCGATACCGACGTTTCCAGCCAGCACGATCACGTCGGCAACGCTGGCGCCAGTATCGGCGGCAATTTTCTCCAGCACGGTCAGCACGTTGGCCAGACGTGCCGGTTCGTTGCCTTCCCAGTCCTTTTGCGGAGCCAGGCGAATACGCGCGCCGTTGGCGCCACCGCGCTTGTCCGAGCCGCGGAACGTACGGGCACTGTCCCACGCGGTCGTCACCATGTCGCTGATGCCGAGGCCGCTGGCGACGATCCGGGCCTTGACCGCAGCCACGTCATAGTCGTTGCGTCCCGCAGGAATCGGGTCTTGCCAGATCAGGTCTTCCTGCGGCACATCCGGGCCGATGTAGCGGGACTTGGGCCCCATGTCCCGGTGCGTGAGCTTGAACCAGGCCCGGGCAAAAACCTCCGAGAAGTACGCGGGATCCTGGTGGAACCGTTCCGCAATCTTGCGGTACTCGGGATCGAGCTTCATCGCCATATCGGCGTCGGTCATGATCGGCTTGCAGCGGACCGACGGATCCTCGACGTCGACCGGCATATCGGCTTCGTCGATATCGACCGGCTCCCACTGCCAGGCCCCGGCCGGCGACTTCTGCAACGACCACTCGTGGTTGAGGAGCATATCGAAATAGCCGTTGTCCCACTTCGTCGGGTGAGTGGTCCACGCGCCTTCGATGCCGCTGGTGACCGAGTCGCGACCGATACCGCGGCTGGTGTGGTTGACCCAGCCCAACCCCTGTTCGTCCAGGTCGGCGCCTTCCGGTGCCGGGCCGAGATTGGCTGGGTTGCCATTGCCGTGCGATTTGCCGACCGTGTGGCCGCCAGCGGTCAGGGCGACGGTTTCCTCGTCGTTCATTGCCATGCGTGCGAAGGTCACGCGCACGTCGTGAGCGGTCTTCAGCGGATCGGGCTTGCCATCGACGCCTTCGGGATTCACGTAAATCAGACCCATCATCACCGCCGCAAGCGGGTTTTCCAGGTCGCGCTCGCCGGAGTAGCGGCTGTCGGGATTGTCCGTCGGAGCGAGCCACGCCTTTTCGGCGCCCCAGTAAATGTCCTTTTCCGGATGCCAGATGTCTTCACGGCCAAACGCGAAACCGAAGGTCTTCAACCCCATCGATTCATAGGCCACGGTGCCTGCCAGGATGATCAGGTCGGCCCAGCTCAGCTTGTTGCCGTACTTCTTCTTGATCGGCCACAGCAGGCGACGCGCCTTGTCCAGGTTGCCGTTGTCAGGCCAGGAATTCAGCGGGGCAAACCGCTGATTTCCGGTACCGCCACCGCCTCGGCCATCCGCGACGCGGTAGGTGCCTGCCGAGTGCCAGGCCATGCGGATCATCAGGCCGCCGTAGTGGCCCCAGTCCGCGGGCCACCAGTCCTGGCTGTCGGTCATCAACGCCTTGAGGTCGTTTTTCAGCGCATCGACATCGAGCTTTTTGACTTCATCCCGATAGTCGAACGAAGCCCCCATCGGGTTGGTCCGGGTGTCGTGCTGATGCAGGATGTCGAGGTTCAGCGCGTTGGGCCACCAATCCATGTTCGACTTGCCTGCCGACGTTACGCCGCCATGCATGACAGGGCACTTGCCGGAAGTACTCACGTCTTTATTTTCCATATCCAGTTCCTTGGGGGAATCGCTGTACGAACGCGTCTGCAGCGTGATGCCTGACTTAATGGTTGTCCAGCCAGCCCTTGACATAGCTGGCCACGTCCTGCCATTTCTGATTCACGATCAGCGCATGGCATTGACCTTCAAACTGATGGAAATCGGTTACTGAGGATGGATCGCTGTATTTCTTGAAATTCTTGAGATTGAGCGCAGCCGGGATAATGTGATCGTCTTCGCCAGCAATCATCAACAAAGGTCCATGAGGCTTGCTGAAATCGATCTCCGCCACTTTCTCGCTTGTTCCGCGTCCGACCCGGCGTGACTCGGGAACGCCATAGTCGCGGTAAAGTTGCTGCGCCTCGGCTTCCGGAAGGCAATTGGCAAAGGCGTAATTAAAATCTTCGAACGACGGCGCATACGGCTGGTCGACATTCGCAAACGGGCTGATAACCGGCCAATTGCTCTTGATAAACGACCACTTCGGCACGATCAGGCCCGACGGCGGCGCCGAATCGATTGCCACCGCTTTTGCAGCCAACCCTTCCGACAGCAGCTTCTGCGCGACCAGTCCGCCCATGGAATGCCCGATCACAATGGGTTTCTCCGGGAGTTGACGCAGAACCTGCCGATAACTTTCCACCACCTCGTCAAGCGTCAGCTTGCCCAATGCGGCCTGGGCTTCCGGCGATCGTTGCTGTTCGAGCGTTCCATCATGCAGAGGCCACGCAGGCGCGATGGTTTTATAACCCGACTTCTGAAAATACGCCTGCCAGTTATCCCACGCCTTCGGCGTCATGAACATGCCGTGAATGAACACGATGGTCTTGGGGTGGGAAATCGGCTGGCTTCCCGTATTTGTCGATGCGGGATTGCCGGACGGCAAATCAGTTGCGGCTTGTGCCGTGGACTGGTTGGAGCAGGCCGTGGCGGTGATCAACAAGCTGGCAAGCAATAAAGAACCGCAAAAAAATCTCGAAATCCCGGTCCGGCTCTTGATTTGTTCAAACATCGTCAATACTCCCTTTAAACAAAGCACACTGGCATGACTGCGCGTACGGCTTCGCCACCACGCCGAATCGGTGACGCCGGAGTGGCTGATTGACGAGTCGGATCTTCCCGACCTGCGATCAGGCGAAAAATTTGGACTGCAGAATTTGTTGTAGTGGCGCCAGGAGGGCATTCCCCGCGGTGGAGCCGCGTCTATGCGGCCCTTTACCTCGCCAGTGTCTTGAAACCGGTCCGGCACGCCGTGGTTACCCACGCGCCGCGCACCTGATCAATAGTCTTTGACATGGCGCCGTTCGATGTGAATGATACGTCCATCATAACGGCCATCCGGATACGCAACATGATGAAAAATCCTGAATTCTTTGCTGAAACGCCGGCGGAACCGGATGATTGTGCAGACCCTTTCGCCTTCAAGCGCGACCCCTTTTCCGACGTGCTGGAGTTGATCCGCGTTCGCGGCAACACGGTCTTCACATGCGCGGCATCGGCACCTTTCGGAATGAAGTTTCCGTCAGGCAAATCCCGGCTGCACATCATCAGAAGCGGAAGCGTGGTGATCGAAGCGGAGGGGCTCGAGGAGCGGTACCACGCGTCGCAAGGAGACCTGATCTTGCTGATGCATGGTCATGGCCACGTGATATCCGACCGGGCGGGTCGTCCGGCGAATCTCCTCACGGACCTGGCGCGACAACACTATGATCGAACGCGGCTGACGCTCGGGAATGGGGATACCAAATGGTTGTGCGGAGAATTCGGTTTTGACGGTGTGTTGTCGCAGCGCTTGCTGTCCGTGCTGCCACCCGTACTGGTCCTGAAAGGTCTGCGAGAACGACCTTTCGAATGGCTGGAGTTGAGCTGTCATTTCATTCTCGACGAGGCACTGAATCCGCGCGCGGGCGCCGCCGCGATGATCTCGCGGTTGCTCGACGTCATCTTTGTCCAGATGCTACGCACGTGGGCGACCGAGGGCGCTGTCGGTCATGGCTGGTTATCCGGTGCGATCGATGACCGCATCAACCCGGCGATGTCCGCCATTCATGCCGATCCCGGCCGGGCATGGAGCGTCAATGACCTCGCAGCGTTGTCGAATCTGTCCCGCTCGGCTTTCGCAGATCGCTTCCAGCGGGTCGTGGGGCAGGCGCCATTGAGTTACCTGACAACCTGGCGCCTGGATCGGGCCGCGGAGTTCCTGCGGTACAGCCGTGCACCGATATCCGAAATCGCCGGGCGGGTCGGATACACGTCCGAAGCCGCGTTCAGTCGAGCGTTCAAGGGCAGGTATGAGCTGTCTCCGATGCAGTGGCGGAGGCTTCATGCCGACTAAACTCTCGGTGAGGAGATCGCGTGCGATCTTGACCTCCGCCAATTTTTGACCGGCCTCGGGCCAAGCGAACGCGTTGCCAATGGAACGCACACGCATACGCGTTCGCCTTCAGTCAAAGACACGCTCAGTATCCGTAGTACTCGTCGTAAGCATCATCGTAACGATGCTTGTTGCGGCGATAACGGCGCTCATTGTCACGCTCGCGGTCGCGCTCGCGCGCGTTGCGCCCGAGACTGCCGCCGAGTGCCGCGCCGCCGCCGCCGCCGACCGCCGCACCGAGGAGGCCCCCGTTGCGGCCACCCATCGCCTGACCCGCCACGGTGCCCGCGCCGCCGCCGAGCGCACCGCCGATGATCGCCCCGTCACGATCATCACCGGTAGCTGCTATCGCGCCACCGGCGCCACCCCCAATCGTGCCGCCAATCACCGCGCCGGTACGGCCGCCAAGCGCGTCGCCGACGGTTGCGCCCGCAACGCCACCCAGCGCGCCGCCGAGCGCGTTGTCCCAATTGTCGGCAGCGGCCGGCAGAGCAGTCGCACCAGCAAGCGCGACGATGAATGCAGGGACGACCTTTTTCCAAATGCGCATGTTCTTCCTTTTCTCCAATCCAGTACCCAAGTCTTTCTTTGATTCAACTTCATTTCAACGAGCTTTCGGCGAAAGATAGCACTGGCGTCCAATCCTGGTTCGCCATTGTCGTAACAGATTGTTTGTGTGTGGAGAGGATCGGGAGAATACGGAGTGCTTATCTAAATCTTCTATCAAATATCGATCGAATCTTCATCAAACGTCATGAGGACGTCCACTGATGCCACGCAAACTGCGAATCGCCTCATCGGGTACGCATGCGTGAGAAGCATCGTTGCGACCCATTTATCGACTCACTGTATGGACACGTTTCCCACCTTGATTGCCTGCGAGCACTGTGACAGCGTCTATCGGCGCTGCTCGCTCGCGTCTCACGAGGTGGCGCGCTGCGAACGATGTTCGGCCGTTCTGTTTCGATCCAGCTGGTTGAATATCGACCGGTGGCTCGCATTGGCGGTTGCGGCTGGCGTGGTCTTCACCATCGCCAACCTCAGCCCGATCATGCGTATCAGCCTGGAAGGGCTGCATAGCGAGACCACCCTGTGGCAATCCGCGATCGCGCTCGCTCACGGCGTTGCCGCGCCGATCGCGATTCCCGCGGCCCTTGCCATCGTGGTGGTGCCGTTCCTGCAGATCGCGTCCCTGATCTGGATATTGGCATTTGCCCGCGCGGGACATCGCGCCCCCGCGTTCGGCATGCTGATGCGCGTGGTCGTCGCGCTGCGTCCATGGAGCATGATCGAGGTCGGATTGCTCGGCATCCTGACAATGAACGTTGGGTCGCCCCGCTTGGCGATGAGCTGCGCGCAGCGCTCGCTTCGGCGCTCGTCGAGCAACTTGGCGCGCGCAATCTCACGGGCCTTCCACGTCCCGCGAATCAGACCGTGCTGAGCGTCCGGGCGCAGGTGCGCCGCTTCGATGCGTGGCCAGGGCGCGTGGCGCAGTTCGAAGCCGACTGGGTTGTCGGCGTGCAGCAGGAGACGCAAGGCACGCGCATTTCATGCAGCACGCGCATCCATGAAGCGGCACCGGGAGGATATGCCGACATGGTGCAGGTACAACAACGCATTGTCGAACGCTTCGCTACCCAGGTCGCGACCACGATGCGCAGCTTCGGAAGCGGGCGCCCGACCTGCGCAACCGAATCGTAGGTCGCGCCGGCACGCTTACGAGTATTCCACGCCCAATGCGTCCAGCATGATGTCGTGCAAACGCTTCGTCACGGGAGAGACTTGCGGTGATGCGCGCAACAACGTGAGCGAAATCGTTCCAAGCGGAGGCAATCCGACTGTTGCATCGAGCTGTCGTACAGATGCAGGCAACTGGTAAGCGGTACGCACAACCAAACCAAGCCCTGCCGCTGCTGCCGCCCACAGGCCACCAAGATTGGGGCTTTTGAAAGACACGCGCCATGCAATGCCGGCACGGTCCAGTGCTTCCGTTGCAGTCGTGTGGAATACGCAGCGGCTATCAAATACCGCAAGAGGAACAGGTTCGCGGGACGGGCGTTTCCACGGGCTGGTCGCCGAACCTATCCAGCAGAGAGGAAACTCGCTGACCACGGTGGCCTGGGTCGTCCATGACGGGCGATCATGGCTCGGGTCGCCCCACACCAAGGCCAGATCCAGTGCATGCGTTTCGATCAGTTCGAACAAGCCATGGTTGCGTGCGATAACGGCTTCGATATGCACCTTCGGATGCGCGCGCGCAAATTGTTCCAGTACGTTCGCCAGAATGGCCTCGCCAAACTCTTCCTGCACGCCCAGCCGCACGCCGCCCGACAAATCCACACCGCGCACTGCAGCCGCAGCCTCGTCGTTCAGCGCAATGATCTGGCGTGCGTAGTTGAGCATCAGCTCGCCTGCTTCGGTCAGTGCGAGCGTACGGCCCGACTTGCGAAACAACGGCACGCCGATCGTATCTTCGAGCTTGTGTAGCTGCGCACTCACTGCCGACGTCGAGCGTCCCACCAGATCAGCTGCGCGTGCAAAGCTGCCCAGTTCCACCCCTGCCACCAGACTGCGCAGCGCCGCCACGTCCAGATTCAATCTCACCGTTCAATCGTCCCGAATTTTGAAACTATTGATCCTGAATTTTCCGATTTTCCAGATCGATACTGCTTGCAATACTGCGGCCTCGTCAACCTGAATTCGAGGCCACTGCAGTGCAAGAATCTTGCTGCTATTCTTCTGACGGCGGTCCTGTTGTGAATCGACCGCGATTGGCGCGAGCGCATCGATGGAAAGTGCTGGGAGTCGGTGTGGTGGCCAATGCGAGTTTCATGGCCGCAGCCAATGGCCTGCCCGCCACCGCGGTATGGCTGCGCAGCGCATATCGGCTCGATAACGCGGGGCTCGGTCTGCTTCTCGGCTCGCTCGGCATTGGCATCGCGCTCTCGGAGTTGCCGTGGGGCGCCGCGGCGGATCGCTGGGGAGACCGGCGCGTCCTGCTGTTCGGCCTCTCTGCGACAGCGCTGATTCTGTTGATCGCTGCGCTATTCATCGCGCCGGGGCCGCATGGCATCCCGTCGCTGTTCGCAGCGATGGTCTGCATGGGGCTGGCGGGTGTCGCGGGCGGCAGCGTAAACGGTGCCAGCGGGCGCGCGATCATGCGTTGGTTTCACGAGAACGAACGCGGTCTGGCGATGAGCATCCGCCAGACCGCCGTGCCGCTGGGTGGCGGGCTGGGTGCGCTACTGCTGCCAACCCTCGCAGTCCACGCGGGCTTCGACTGGGTCTACGGCGTACTCGCCGCATTGTGCGGCACGTCGGCCGTATTGACGTGGTGGTGGCTGCATGAACCGCCGGAGATATCTCCCCATTCGAACGATCTACCGTCCAAATCAGTTCGCAGCCCGTTGCGCTCCTTTCGCGTATGGCGTGTCGCATTTGCGATTGGCGTGCTATGTGCACCACAGTTCGCGATTCTGAGTTTCACGTCGGTGTTCCTGCATGACGCGATTCATGTCGGTCTGCAAGGTATTTCGCTTACGCTATGTGTCGTGCAGGTCGGTGCAATGGTGGCCCGGATCTGGAGCGGTCGCGCGACCGACCGGAATCGCAATCGGCAGGAATGGCTGCGCAGCTCCACGCTGTTCGCGGCAGCAAGCTTCGTTCCGTTGGCAGTATGCAGTGCTATGCAATTCGCTGCTCCGGCGTCACTGGTGATGGCTGCCGTTGCACTGGCCGGCGTCGTGATCTCTGCGTGGCATGGGGTTGCCTATGCCGAACTCGCGTCGCAGGCCGGGGCCGAGCGCGCAGGCACGGCGTTGGGACTCGCCAACACATTGGTGTTTATTGCGTATTTCCTGACACCGGCTGTGATTCCGCATCTGCTTGGCCGCGCCAACAACTGGGTGGCAGTCTGGTCCTGCGCGGGCGCGTTGTCGCTGGTGGCGTGGATACTCTTTCCGGCAGCAGAAGCAAGGCCTACGTCGGTGGCGGTCGAATAGACATGGATTGAGTATTTCGGCAGACTGATCGAGCGGGTGAAATGGAGCCAGGCGCGCTCTGGGCAACGCACCTGAGATCCCTTTTGTCTCCACTACAACGCAGCAGGTCACACCATGACACGTGCAGCCATCACCAGCGGCATCATGGCCGGTCCGATGGATGCCAGCAGGCGCTCCTTTGAAACCCCATCGCGGGTCTGAACCGAGATGCCGTGCAGTTGGGTCGCGTAGAAATCGGCCAACGCGTTGACGTCGGTTCCCGGCACGAGCTGCCCTTGCTCGGTTGCCAACTGCAAGCGCTCGGCGATCGATCGCGTGCGTGCGCGCCGATGTGCGGCCAGCCATTCCATGACACCTTCGTTCTCGGCCGCACAGTTGGTGGCGGCGGATACCACCATGCAGCCGTGCGGATGGCCGCGCCTCGTATAGGTGGCGACAGCGTCACGCAACATCCGTTCGATTGCTGCGCGGATATACGCAGGGCTTTCCAGCGGTGAGCGTTGCGTTGACAGGCTGGCCGCTGATGGGGACCGTGCGCCGTGCGTCGACGGTTGCCCGGTCCGTTCCATCCTGACAGTCACGCGCTTTCGGTGTTTCAATTTAGCGAACGAATTCGTTCAAATTTTTTCGCTTTTCGTGGCTCAGGGCCTCCGTTTACTCTCACGGCACCCAATTGCACGCCGTCGTCGGCTGTCCACACGCGCAATTGAAATAATCGAAACTGGAGACTTGACGTGTCTAAAGCCAGCCACATCGCAACGACCGAAGGCGTCCCGCAGACCGGGACATTCGCGCACCTTCGTTCCATTTTCAGCGGCTCGGTGGGGAATCTCATCGAGTATTACGACTGGTACGTGTATTCGGCCTTTTCGCTGTATTTCGCCAAGGTCTTCTTCCCGAGCGGAAGCCAGACGGTACAGTTGCTCAATACCGCGGCCATCTTCGCCGTCGGATTCGTCATGCGTCCGATCGGCGGCTGGCTGGTCGGCCTCTATGCCGATCGCAAGGGGCGCAAGGCAGCCTTGCTCGTTTCGGTGCTGGCGATGTGCGCAGGCTCCCTGATCATCGGCCTGACGCCCGGCTACAACAGCATTGGGCTGGCGGCGCCGATTCTGTTGGTCGCAGCGCGTCTCCTGCAGGGGTTGAGCCTTGGCGGCGAGTACGCGAGCTCGGCCACTTACCTGAGCGAAATGGCCGACAAGACGAACCGCGGCTTCTACTCGAGCTTCCTTTTCGCGACGCTCTCGCTCGGTCAGTTGCTGGCGATGGCCGTGCTCGTGGTGCTTCAGCAGTGTTTCCTGACCACCGAGCAGCTGGAAAGCTGGGGCTGGCGTATCCCCTTCCTGATCGGCGCCATGGCGTCCGGTGCGGCAATCCTGTTGCGCCGTAACATGGAGGAAACCGAATCCTTCGAACTGGCCCGCAAGAACAAGCGTCCGCCGCCTTCCGTTGCAGCGTTGTTCAAGCACAAGCGCGAGTGCCTGATCGTCGCAGGTCTGACGCTTGGCGGCACGGTCGCGTTCTACGCGTACACGACGTACATGCAGAAGTTTCTAGTCAATAGCGCGGGGATGAGCAAGGCCGATGCTTCCATGGTGTCGGTCATCAGCCTGATCGTGTTCGTGTTGCTGCAGCCGGTGTTCGGCAGTCTGTCGGACAGGATCGGCCGCCGCCCGCTGCTGATCGCCTTTGGCGTACTGGGAACGGTATGTACCGTGCCGATCTTCCACGAGCTGACGAGGGTTCAGAGCGTCGGGGGCGCACTCTTGCTGATCGTGGCTGCGCTGCTGATCGTCAGCCTGTATTCGTCCGTCAGCGCGGTGGCCAAGGCCGAACTGTTCCCGGTCGGCATCCGCGCACTGGGCGTGGGGTTGCCTTATGCCATCACGGTGTCGCTGTTTGGCGGCACGGCCGAGTACATCGCACTGTGGACCAAGAGCATCGGGCACGAATCCTGGTTCTTCTGGTATGTGTCCGCGTGCGTGCTCGTGTCGCTGCTGTGCTATCTGTGGATGCCCGATCCGAAGAAAGTCTCATGCATCGATCAGGATTGAGTGCCACGCCCGGGCGCCAAACGTCGGGCTAGCGAAAATCCGCATGCTGCCGCACCAGCGCCAGCATCGATGGAATCAGTCCGCGCATGTCACCGCGCCGCCACTGAAACGCATAGGGAAGCGGCGACAACGCGGGCTTGCTCGCCAATCGCACCAGCGCGGCGCCCATTTGCGTGGCGGCCCAGTCGGCAGGCAGAAAGCCGATGCCGACACCTTCGCGCATCATGCCCGCCAAGGCACTCCAGTTGTTGCAGGTGATACGCCGGGCATGATTGACGCCAGTCGCCAGCAACCACTCGTCCAGCACGTGCGTCGTGCCGGCTCCGGCGGGTAACGTGACGAGCGGGTGTTTCTCCAGCAACGCGGGCGTCAACGTGCGTTCGCGGCCGACCAGTTTCTCCGAAGCCATCCACGCGAACCGGGCCTCTGTCACCCGTTGCGACAGGATGCTGCCGCGCGACGAACGACCCGCTATCACCGCGAAGTCGAGCTCTCCCGCGTCGACTTTGTGTTCGAGCACTGCGCCGACGTCGACGTACGGCTCCAGCGTCAATTCCGGATGCAACTTCTGGACGGCTGCCACGAATCGCGGCAGCCAGGTCAACGCGGACAGCTCGCCCACGCCAAAGCTCAGGCGACCGGTCAATCCTTTGTCTTCCGCAAATGCATGCTGCAACGCGGCCACGGATTCGAGCACCCGAATCGCGGCAGGCAGCAACGTCTCTCCATCCGCCGTCAATACGGCCCGATGGCCGCTACGGTCGAACAGCACGCGCCCCGTGGCCTGCTCCAGCTCGTTGATCCGCTTGGACAACGAGGAAATGGACAGGTTGAGCCGTTGCGCCGCGGTCGCGAAATTCGCGGAGGTCGCCGCCCAGTAGAACGCATCCAGTTGCTTGAAGGTTGGAGTCGCCAATGTATTTCACTTTTATCGAACGATTTCGTTTGAATATTATCGCTTTTATTCGATGATGCGGCTACCTAGAATGGCACCGTCGTTTCAGGGAAATTCATTGATGACCACCGTTACTTCTCGAATCACGGAAGCGCGCCAACCTGTGGCCAGCGCCAGCGTGTCGCCCCGTGCGTTGCGAAACGTGCTGAGCCTGCAAGACTTCGAGGCCAGGGCGCGGCGTATCTTGCCGCGTCCGATCTTCGGATACGTCAGCGGTGCTGCGGAAGACAACCGCACCCTGGACGACAACCGCGCGGTGTTCGATGAATATCGGTTGCTGACTCGCGTACTGCGCGACGTTTCCCAACGGCAACAGACGGTTGAATTGTTCGGTCAGCGTTTTGCTTCGCCGTTCGGCATTGCGCCGATGGGCATCAATGCGCTGTCGACATATCGAGGCGACGTCGTGCTCGCACGTGCGGCGAAGGAGGCCGGGATTGTCTCCATCATGAGCGGCTCATCGCTTATTCCGTTGGAAGACGTTGCTGCGGCTGCGCCGGGAACATGGTTTCAGGCATACCTGCCGGGCGATCACGGCCGCATCAGCGCGCTGCTCGAGCGCATTGCGCGCGCCGGCTACAGGACGCTGGTGATCACCGTGGACATTCCCGTGTCGGCCAACCGCGAAAATAATGTCCGCGCGGGATTCTCTACTCCGCTGCGCCCCAGTCTGCGCCTTTGCTGGGATGGGCTGACGCGGCCGCGCTGGCTGCTGGGTACCTTCGCACGGACGCTGGCCACGCACGGCATGCCCCACTTCGAGAATTCCTTTGCGACACGCGGCGCGCCGATCCTCTCCGCCAACGTGCTGCGGGATTTCTCCGCTCGCGACCACCTCAACTGGGAACACCTGACGCGCATTCGACAGCAATGGAAAGGCGAGCTTGTCATCAAGGGCATCCTGAGCGTCGAGGATGCCGTCATCGCGCGCGAGGCTGGCGCTGACGGGATCATTCTTTCCAATCATGGCGGTCGCCAGCTGGACGGCGCTTCGTCGCCGATGCGGATCCTGCAGGATGTGGTGCGCGCAGTGGGCAATGAGTATCCGGTGATGATCGACAGCGGTTTTCGGCGAGGGGCGGACGTGCTCAAGGCACTGGCGCTTGGCGCGCGCATGGTGTTCGTGGGACGCCCGTTCAATTATGCGGCTGCCGTCGCGGGTGAGGCTGGCGTGACGCATGCCATCCGGCTGCTGCAGGAAGAAATAGATCGCAACATGGCGATGCTGGGCGCGAACAACTGCGATGCGCTCACATCCGAAGTGTTGATTCGTAAGCGCTGACTATCGAAGGGAACTGCCGTCGAGCTCTCGCGTCGCCGTCCGCTGTCTCACGCAGCTTCAACATGTTGTCCTTGAACAAGAGACGGCCTTCCTGCAGATGAACGCTTGATTTCCCTGATTCCTGCGCCGGTGTCGATGAAATTCGTCGCGCGCGGGATATGCGCCCAATCGGTATTCACCGACGCGTTCGAACGATGTGCCCATTACGAGATAAATAAATATTCGTCATCGTCGCGCGCCGGTCGAAATAATTATGTCATCGGCTAAAGCAGATCATGCTGGCTGAGCAGAAAAGTCGCGATGAGCTTGTCAACGCGCAACGAGCTGAGTAAGTTCATGGTTGTCATCCTTTCTGCAAGCCCGGGCATGCTGCGTCTGCAGGGGCTCGTCTACTCCCGGATTTCCGGTGCGTAATCATTGCACGAGAGGCGGAACGAATTACCCGTTATTCGTCTCGCGCTAAAGAAAATTATTCCCGGCTAGTCGTTTGTCGACGATGCGCTATCGGTAATACGGGCTGCATTGGATGATCAAGTGGAATATTTTACGGGTCGCCGATTCAGGGGGAATTCGGCTGGGCAACTTTTCATTCGAATAATTGCCATATTCAGGAGAGCATCGGTGATGGTCGAAAAAAAACGAATTCGAGCTGCACTCGTCGCGGCAGCGATTGCTGCGATCGCGCCGGCCTGTCACGCGTATAACACCACCGACTGGCTGGCGAACACCTATGGCACCCTCGCCGCGCACGTGGGTAACACCGCGCGTTCGATGTGGGTCGCGCCCGAGGGTGTCATCTATACGGCGTCCATGTGGGATGAGTACGAGGGCGGTGTCGCGATCTACCAGAACGGCAAGAGCCTCGGCTCGATCGGCACGCATGCGGAGTTTCAGGGCAGCGCGATCACCGGCAACGCGACGTCGATCTTCGTCGCACTTCAGCCCGGCAAGTCGTACGGAAGCGGCGCGGTGGGACGATACAACCGCGTCACCAAGGCTCGCGATCTTCTTGTTCAGATCAGTGCGGCGACCAACCAGCCCCGGATCGACGTCGTCACCGGACTTGCCACGGCGGGCTCGCTCCTTTACGCGAGCGACTTCTATGGCAATCGCGTGCGAAGCTTCACGACCAATGGAGTCTGGCAGCGAGACATCAACGTCTCGAGCCCGGGCGCGCTCGCCGTGGATGGCGCAGGCAACGTCTGGGTTGCGCAGAAGCGTGCGGGCACGATTGTCGAGTTCAGCCCGAGCGGCGCCTTGATGAACACCATCCAGATGCCGAGCGGATCGCAGCCGTCGGCGCTTTATTTCGATGCGGCATCGAAGCAGCTCATGGTCGGGGACGAGGGCCCCGACATGAACATCAAACGCTACGACATCTCGGGCCGGCCGGCGCTGACCGATACGTTCGGCATTCGGGGCGGTTATCTCGACGCCACGACGGGAATCAAAGGCCAGGTCGGCGCGAAGCGCTTTACCCGCGTTGCCGGCATCGGCAAGGACACCGCCGGCAACCTCTATGTGCTCAACAATCCGTGGGGCGGTAGTTGGGACCTCGGCCGCAACGGTGGCACGGACATTCACGCGTATAACGGTGCCGGCAACCTGCAGTGGACGCTTCAGTCCCTCAACTTCGAGGGCATCGCGGCGCCGGATCCGGCCACGGATGGCGCGTTGTTCTATGGCGGCACCAATATCCATACCGGCAGCGCGGGAGGCACCTTCGTCGCGAATACCGTCGATCCGTTTGCCTACCCGTCGGATCCACGCATCAACATGAGCGATGTCCAGCGCGACGAGCATTTCGGCCAACTCGCTTCCGTTGGCGCGCACCGGATTCTCGTGGCGGCTGGCCAGAACCCGTCGACCTTTTACTTTTTCCATTTCAACGCGGCGAACGGCTATATCGCGATTCCGGATGCATCGATTCCGGGTCCCGCGTTCCAGACGACCCGGCGGGTCGCGAACGGATTCTGCATCGACAGCACAGGCGGCGTGTGGGCCGGTCTGGACAAGACCGGTTCCATCTACCACTACCCGTTGGCCGGCTTTGACGCCAGCGGCAAGCCGACATGGGGGGCCGGTGTCCCGGTCCGCATCCCCGACAGCATCCAGCCGCTGACGCGCATCATCTACCTCGCCGACAGCGACACGATGATTCTCGGTCAGGGCATCGTCGGGAGTACGGACTGGACGTCGATAGGCACGAGGATCGAGGTGTATCACGGCTGGAGCGCGGGCAACACCACCGCACCCGATCCGGTGATCAACCTCACCAGTGCCGGCGCCAAGGCGATCGACGCGGCCGGCAACCATCTCTTCGTCGGCTACTGGTTCAGCGGCAGTGGGCAAGCCCGGCCGAACGTCGACGCGTTCAACCTTGCGACGGGCAACCTCGACGCCACGCTGGTCAACACCAGCAGTTCGACCGTGGACACGAGCAGCGCGATCGATTCGATGTACGGCATCAGGGCATACCGTCGATCGACCGGCGAGTACGTGGTCACGAAGAACAACGTCAAGGGCAACAGCATCACCGTTTATCGCTGGACGCCCTGATCTTGCGTTGCGTCCATGAGCGTGGTGGTCGAGCGCGGCGACAAGGCGCCCGCATGTGGTCGCCCGTCTGGGGCGGGGCGCGGTCGCGGGGGCTCGACCCAGCGCTCGGGCGGCATTCGTCCGAGCAATGCCGATTATGCGGCGATGGCCGAAGCGGGTCCTGTCGAGCGGCTGCGTGTTCCTCTTATATATGTAGATGGGTGCAAGCTGGTTCCACGGGCCGTGACACTGGTCTCATCAAGCTAAAAGCCCCCGTGCGCGGCAGCGCACGGGGGCTTTTAAAATTTCTGTCACAAACCCCTTGCGCATGCCGGGGCAGATGCCTACAATCACGCCTCTTTCGCGCTAACGGTAACGCGGCGCGGGAGAAGGGAAAGGAAGATGAACCCCGCAGTCGCAACGATGTAGTAAAAAGTTGTTGACGAACTGCGAAACAGTGTTCATAATCTCATTTCTCTGCTGCTGAAAACGCAGCGCTGCTGAGAAAGCCAAGCTTCTCGCAGTAACGCTCTTTAAAAATTAACAGCCGAT